>CAMBDE010000060.1 GCA_945865295.1 Chitinophaga pinensis
GTGACCCCGTCAGGATTCAAACCTGAAACCTTTTGATCCGTAGTCAAATACTCTATTCAGTTGAGCTACGGGGCCATTCCACTTACTAACCCAGATCAATAAGGGGTGCAAATATACCTCAAAATACCATTTTACCAAAGGAAAAGGGCAAATAATACCTATAAGACTATCAATTAATAATGCCAGCGAACAAAAGCTTCCATTGCTGCGTATTTGGTTAAACCAAGTTTAGCATACAAATTAGCGGTGTTAGCGTTTCTTATTTCAGCTCTTTGCCAGAACTCTCTTGAATCAGAACCCTGGAATGGAACACTGTCTTTTTGAGATTGATGGATGAATATTCCAAAGCGTTTTTTCAAAACCTGGTCGGGGCTCATTGGAACAGCCATTTCTATTTCAGAAATAGCCCATTCTTGCCAAGCACCTTTATATAACCAAACCCAACAGTCTTTCACCCAACTGTCACCGGCAGCTTTTAATCGACGCATACTTTCAAATACCACATCTAAACAAACTTTATGGGTACCATGTGGATCGGCTAAATCACCAGCACAATACACTTGGTGCGGCTGGATTTTGCGTAAAAGTGCCATTGTAATTTCAATATCTGCTTCGCTCAAAGGTTTTTTATCAATCATGCCTGTTTCATAAAAAGGAAGATCCATAAAATGGTAATTATTTT
Source organism: Chitinophaga pinensis (assembly GCA_945865295.1). Taxonomy (GTDB): domain Bacteria; phylum Bacteroidota; class Bacteroidia; order Chitinophagales; family Chitinophagaceae; genus Sediminibacterium; species Sediminibacterium pinensis_A. The sequence goes on from CAMBDE010000060.1 coordinate 683, forward strand.
CTGCAATGCCCACATACCTGCAAGTTGCTTTGGCTTCGCATCTTCTAATCAAACCTTTGATTGCTCTAATTTCTGCGCTATCCAAATGGTTGGTTGCTTTATTTGCTAAAAAGGCCCTTGCATTTGTAAGAATATCCTGACTGGTTTGATTGTCAATTCCAAAAAGGTCTTCAAATCCAACAGCAAAATCTAAAAAACGAGTTACAAACTCATCTGTCACGGCAATATTACCACTGGTTTGATAGGCCACATGTACATCATGTCCTTGATCGTGTAAGCGCATAAATGTACCACCCATACTAATGATATCATCGTCTGGATGTGGCGAGAAAATCAATACTTTTTTAGAATGTGGTTCACTTCGTTCTGGGTGAGCAGGAATAACCGCATTAGGTTTTCCTCCAGGCCATCCCGTGATGGAATCACGTAACATATAAAATACCTGCAAATTAATATCGTATACCGATTCTTTAATCACCAATAAGTCAGATAAGCTGTTCTCTTTATAATCATCAGAAGTTAAGCTTAAGACTGTTTTATTTAATTTCAAGGCTAAATCAATCACCGCCTTTTTAATCATCTGTGGTGTCCAATCATTCGCACCAGTTAGCCAAGGAGATTTATGTCTTGTAAGTTCTGTTGCAGCCAATTCGTCAATCACAAAAGTGCAGTCATCATGATTTTGTAAGACACTTGCAGGTATTTGTTCCGTGATAATTCCTTCTACAGCTTTCGCAACAATATCAGCTTTGTTACTCCAAGCAAGTAACACAATTTTTTTTGCTTTCATGATACTGCTAATACCTACTGTGATGGCTAGTTTCGGTACTTTATTTAAATCATGCCATTCGTAGACATTGGCTAGTCTTGTTAATTGATCCAAATGAATCACTCTTGTTTTAGAGTGAAAACTAGAACCAGGTTCATTGAAACCAATGTGGCCATTTTTACCTATCCCTAATAATTGCAAATCAATTCCTCCTAATTTTTCGATGGCTTGCTCGTAAGCAACACATTTTTCTTTCAATTCCTCCATGCTCCATTCAGAACTAGGCAAGTGAATATTTTTTGGATCAATATCTATATGATTGAATAAATGGCGATGCATAAAACTCCAATAACTTTGATAGGCATCTCTTGGAATAGGGTAGTATTCATCCAAATTCACAGTAATTACATTCTTAAAATTAAGACCTTCTTCCTTATGTAATCTTACTAATTCTTTATACAATAAAATAGGAGTAGCACCTGTCGCCATGCCCAAAACACATGGTAGGCCTTGCGCTTGTTTTTCTTTAATTAATTTTGCAATTTGAGCAGCAACTGCGTTTGAGCCAGTGGCTACATCTTTGTAAATTTTGACTGGAACTTTTTCAAATGATTCAAGCATGTTTGTCTTTTTAATTTGAATATTAAAGTTATAAAAAAGGCCTCAATAATGAGGCCTAAATTTTAATCAACTTTATTGATTTTAATAATATTGGTTGGTAAGTGTAATTGAATTGGAGTACTGCCTGTATTGATCACTACATCACCTGTATGAACAAATCCTTGCACTTTCAAAACTTGGATTTGATCTTTAATAATTTCATCTAAACTTTCTTCCTTATTATAGTAGAGCGCCTTCACACCCCAGCTCAATGACAATTGGTTCACTAAGCTTTGTTTTTTTGTGAAGATGAATAAGGGAGATCTAGGTCGGAAACTGCTTAACATAAATGCGGTATAACCACTTTGGGTCATACCTACTAGTGCATTAGCATTGCTATCTTCTGATAATTTAGAGGCATTGTAACAAACCGCATCACTCAAGAAAGAAGGAGAGTGGGGCTGTGGTTTTAAATCTTCTGAACGATTGTATTTGTATCCATTTTCTTCTACTTCAGTGATAATTTTACGCATTGTTTCAATCACCAATACTGGGAATTGACCTGTTGCAGTTTCACCACTCAACATCACTGCATCAGCACCTTCGATTACTGCGTTGGCAACGTCTGTGATTTCTGAACGGTTTGGTTTCACTCTGTCAATCATAGATTCCATCATTTGTGTTGCCACAATCACTGGCTTCGCTCTATGAATACATTTTCTAATTAATTCTTTTTGGATCAAAGGAATTTTCTCTACTGGTAATTCAACACCTAAATCACCACGAGCTATCATAATGGCATCACTTGCAATAATGATATCACGAATATTGGTCAAAGCCTCTGGCATTTCTATTTTCGCAATAATTTTTGCGTTGCTTTTATGTTCGATTAAGATTCCTCTTAACATCTCAATATCAGCCACACGCTTTACAAAGCTCAACGCAACCCAGTCTAATTCTTCTTTGATAATGAACGCAGCATCTTCTAAATCTTTTTCCGTTAATGCTGGTAAAGAAATTTTTGTATCAGGTAAGTTGATTCCTTTTTTAGAAGATATGATACCTCCCAAGGTTACTTTTACTTTTACGTCACCATTCGTTTCTACACTGTGCACCAACACTTCAATCTTACCGTCATCAATCATGATGGTATTTCCTACAACCACATCTCCTGCAAGGTTAGGGTAGGATACATATATTTTTTCAAGAGTACCAACACATTTTGTATTGGTGAATGTTAGGATATCGCCTTCTTTTACTTCTAAACGATTGTTTTCAATTTCACCAACTCTTAATTTAGGGCCTTGTAAGTCGCCTAAGATGGCTATTGTACAATTTAATTCTTTATTAATACCTCTAATATGGTCAATGATTTTCTTTTTGTCTTCATGTGTCCCATGAGAAAAATTTAATCTAAATACATTCACACCTGCAATCACTAAATTTTTTAATTGGTCATAGGTTTCACAAGCAGGACCAACTGTTGCAACGATTTTTGTTTTATGGTGTGTCTGTTTGTAAGTGAGTGTGCTCATTGTACTAATTGGGTTGTTTTTTTCTTTTTATATTTTAACTAGCTAAGATTTTTACAATCTTTAACCACTCTTCTGAAATTTTCTGTTTTGCTTTTACAGCGTTATCTAATGGCGTGTATTTCATTTTATTGTCTGCAATACCTACCATAACATTGTGCGTTCCATTCAATAAACATTCAACAGCATGGTAGCCCATTCTGCTAGCAATCAAACGATCTAAACAGGTTGGTGCGCCTCCTCTTTGAATATGTCCTAAAATACAAACACGAATATCTGCATTTGGTAGTTTAGTTTTTAGAAAGTCACCCACTTGATTTCCGCCACCAAATTCATCACCTTCGGCAACTACAATCAGGTTCACTAATTTCCTACGCTTTTCTTTTTCGGTTAAATTAGCAACCAATGCGATCATATCTGTTTTTGATTCTGGAATTAAAATATTTTCCGCACCAGTGGCAATACCACTATGCAAAGCAATATAACCAGCGTCACGTCCCATTACTTCTACTACAAATAATCGATCATGTGCATCTGCCGTATCTCTGATTTTGTCAATTGCCTCTACAGCAGTATTGACAGCAGTATCAAAACCAATGGTAAAATCACTACCTGCAATATCTTTGTCAATTGTTCCTGGTATTCCAATACATGGAATATCGAATTCATTGCTAAATTTTTGTGCGCCTTTGAAACTTCCGTCTCCGCCAATGACAACAATGCCATCGATGCCTCTTTTTTTAAGATTTTCGTATGCAATTTTACGTCCTTCAACTTCAAAGAAATCTTTGCTTCTTGCTGTTTTCAAAATAGTACCACCTCTTTGAATAATATTGGCAACCGATCTTGAATCCATTTGAAAAATATCATCATCAATCATTCCATTGTAGCCTCTAGTCACCCCAAAAACCTCTAATCCATGATACAATCCTGTTCTTACAACAGCTCTAATAGCGGCATTCATGCCAGGGGCGTCACCTCCAGATGTTAAAACTGCAATTTTATGTACTTTTTTTGTAGACATATTGGGTCAATTTGTCGTTTAATAGGTTGATTTACAATCGTAAACCAATTGGTTACCAAAAGAACGGAGCCCCAAAATTAAACAATTGAAAGCAATTCACCATTTATTTCCCCTCTAAATCCAACAATTCACTGAACAAATGGTCATATTCTTGATTCATTTGCTGGAGTGCTTGTTGTTTGGATTGGTAGTCTTTTTCTATTAATTGAAAGCCAGCTATATCAGTATAGATGGAGGTGTCAGCCATTTTTAATTCAATTGCTTTTAAATCGGACTGAGTTTGTCCCATTTTTTCTTCTAATTGTGCAATTTGCTTTTGTAATTTCTGCACTAATTTTTGTTGGTCTTTATCAATTGGACCCGTTTTAACTTCCTTAACAACGACTGGCTCAACTTTTTTTTCGACCGGTTTTGAGATTGGTTTAGGTGCTTCCGGATTGGCAGCTTTTTGTTTTGCCATTCTTTCTTTCCATTCCACCCATTCGTCATAATCTCCCTTGAATTCTATGATTTGCTCGTCTTCAATTTCCCAAATCTTATTCGCTGTTTTTGAAATAAAATAACGATCGTGACTCACCAAGATAATAGAGCCATCATATTTTGTCAATGCTTCTGCCAATAGCTCCACAGTGGCCATGTCTAAGTGATTGGTTGGCTCATCTAACATTAAAAAGTTCGCCTTGCTAATAATAGTTTTAGTTAATGCTACTCTAGCTTTTTCTCCTCCACTCAATACTTTAATTTTTTTATCAATTTCATCGCCGCCAAACAAGAAACAACCTAGTAGTGCACGAAGTTCTAAATCTGTTTTTTTAGTACCACATTCTTGCACTTCTTGTAAAATAGTATTGTTCAAGTTCAAAGATTCTAATTGGTGCTGTGCATAAAAACTTTCATCTACATTATGTCCCCAAACCCTTTCTCCTTCATAGCTTTCCATACCTGCCACAATTCTTAATAGAGTAGATTTTCCTTTACCATTCGCACCAATTAATGCAATTTTATCGCCTCTTTCAATCTCCGCAAATGCGTTTTCTAAAATGCTTTGAGCAGGATAGCTTTTACTTACACCTTTTAAATCTACCAAGACTTTTCCAGGGGTTTTATCTACCGCAAAATTGATCCTGATATTGGGTCTTTCAATTTGCACATCCTCAATGACATCTAATCGGTCTAATCTTTTTTGTATAGATTGAGCCTGTGCCGCTTTAGAAGCCTTGGCTTTAAATCGCTCAATAAAACGCTCTTGTTGTCTGATGTAATCTTGTTGATTTTCAAATGCCCTTTGCTGAATCTCTACGCGTTGCACTTTCTCCACTTCATAGTAAGCGTAATCACCGGTATAAAAATTAAGTTGTTGTTGGTATACTTCAACAATTTTATTCACCATTTTATTCAAGAAATATTTGTCGTGACTCACAATCACCACACTGCCTTTATAATACAATAAATATTTTTCCAACCATTCAATACTTGGTAAATCTAAGTGGTTGGTAGGCTCATCCAGTAACAGTACATCTGGGGCTTGTAAAATCATTTTAGCTAGTAAAACACGCATTCTCCATCCTCCACTAAACTCTTTATAGGGACGGGTTAAATCCTTATTTGTAAAACCTAAACCATGTAATACTTCCTCTGCCTTATGTTCAATATTATAACCATCTAATACATCCAATTCATGTAAAGCATCCGTGTACTTGATTAAGATATCATTGTCTTCGGGGTTGGCTTCCAATGCTACGCCATGGGCCTCAATTTCTTTCTCTAAGGCACGCACTCTTTCAAAAGCGCCTAATGCGACTTCAGTGATGGTTTCACTTGTATCAAAACTCAATAAATCCTGGTGTAAATAGCCAATAGTCGTGTCTCTGCCTTTTTCTACCGTCCCTTTTGAAGGCGTGTACTGTCCAACCAATAGCTTCAAAAGGGTTGATTTTCCCGTTCCATTGTATCCAATTAATCCTATCCTTTCACCTGGTTGGATATGCCATGAAGCATCCGTTACGATTGCTCTAGCACCAAACTCAAAAGTGACGTTCTGTAAGCCTATTAACATATTATTTCAATTCAGTGCGCAAAGTTACAGAGTTGTGGTGGCTATTTATGCATATTTTTGAAAAAAATGTATATGTCTAGATTGCTCATACTGCTTTTAATGACTTGTTTCATGGCTTGTGGAAATAAGGTAAATGAACCAATAGATAAACTTACCACCAAATTTGCGGGTCAAAGACATGACCCAATCTTGGATCAACAAATTCAACCTTTATTAAACCAATATTTTGCTGTCATGGCGCATTTGCAAGAAGCGGATACTGTCAATTTGCAATTATATGGCACAAATATGATCTTCATAGCAGATAGTTTGATCCAGCAGGATTTATCCCTTGACACAGCGACTCAAAATAAGGCTGTTCAAGGTTTAATGAATATTCAAAACGAAATGACCGCTATTTTAATGGAATCTAATCCAGAGGAGCGCATCATAGGTGCACAAATGTTAAGCTTACAGTGGATTGAGTTCTTGGCAGCTATTGGCTATCAAAAGCAAAGAATCTATATTTTTAGAGATAAGGAAGAAAATTGTTGGATGGGGTTGAAAAATAAAGGGACTAATCCATATCAAATCCAGGTGGATCTGCAGTACCAGCCAATACAAATTTTACAGGAACTTAAATAAAGGTATCCACAAGGATGATCACTTAGGGTCAACTAATCTGGGATTGGAGGCTCATAGACGATCAATATTTTGGCATTGATTTTATTGGTAGAAGTAATAAAATATTCCTGTCTAACCTTACCATCTTTAAATAAAAGCAATGCAGTATTTGGTGGGACTGTGCCCATATTATGTGCTACAATGATGACTTCGTGCTCCCTTAAATTTTCAGTAAAATCAAATTCGAGGTGGATCGCTTTGTAGCTTAATCTTTTTTTGTTAACCAATAATTTTTTGTTGTCAAAAACAATGATCGTATCATTGTCAATGGTTCCATTGTCAAATAAATCGAGGCTAATTTTTTTACTATTGGTAATGATTTTTTTAACCAATTTATTTTCTCTTCCCACCAATACCCAAGGCAGATTGATGGGTTGATTTTGGATTGTATTTTGAGCAATTGTATTGGTAGAAATGGCTTCATTTTCAACGATTACTTCGTCTGTAGCTGTTTCTGTGGTTGGATTTACGGTAGTTTTTGAATTTATATTTTCTGTAGAAGCACTCAATTTACTGGTCGAATTAGATGCATTTTTGGTTGCAGCAGGCGAACTTGGTTTAGCTAAAAAAGGTTTTACAGTGGTAGTTTTTGGCTGCGTATTTTGAGTGGTTGCTAATTTTGTTTTTTGGGTATCTGTTTTTTTATTTTCGACCCTCGTATTTTTAATACTTAATAAGCTGGGTACTTTTTCTAAAAAAACTTTTCCGCTTCCACAATTTCTTTTGCCATTTATTGAATTAGACATATAAGTACCTTCTAAAATTTCATGCCCATCAATGCTTTTATAGGTTAAAAAATTGGACATTAAGCAAGCCTCTAGTTCATTGGCTATCTTAATTTGATCAAAACTAGTTTCATCAATTTGTACTAATTGTGTACGAAGACTATGGCTGCCTCTTGCAAAAGCACTGGCATAAAACTGATCACCTTTTCTGGTAATAGTTTGTGCCGTAATTTGATGACTTGCATTTTCTTTAATCACCAGCTCGTAGGTATAATTGTTGATCAACGCATCTCCATTGGCAATAAAACTACCTTGCCATCGGCCAGTTAAGTTTTGGGCACTTAATTGGGTAATAAATATGCATAAAAAGAGGAGTAGGGTTGACCTTGTCATATAATGATTAGAACTATAAATTTAAGAATTAATCTAAGTATAAACAAGCATCCTTTTTTTTGTTATCTTTGTAACTATATATTTATTAGTATAAACATGGTTCAAATTCAATTTCCAGACGGCGCAGTAAGATCCTTTGAAAAAGGTATCACTGCATTAGGTATCGCTAAATCAATTAGTGAAGGCTTGGCAAAAAAAGTATTGGCTGCTTCTATCAATGGGGAAGTTTGGGATGCAACGCGTCCAATTCATCAAGATGCAGCATTAAAATTATTGACATGGGATGACGCCGATGGCAAAAATACTTTCTGGCATTCATCTGCCCATTTGCTTGCAGAAGCGGTAGAAATGCAATTTCCAGGTGCTAAATTTTGGGTAGGACCTGCTTTAGAAAAAGGGTTTTATTATGATATAGATTTAGGAGGGAAGACCATTAAGGAAGAAGATGTTGTTTTATTGGAACAGAAAATGAATGAATTGGCAAAGAAAGCCAATGAATATATCCGTAAGGAAATGTCAAAGCCCGAAGCAGTGGCTTATTTTACCGAAAAGGGGGATGAATACAAACTAGATTTATTGTCTGGATTGGAAGATGGGACCATTACTTTTTATACACAAGGTGGCTTTACAGATTTATGTCGTGGGCCACATATTCCAAATACAAGTGCGATTAAGGCCATCAAAATCACCAATATTGCAGGTGCTTTTTGGAAAGGGGATGAAAAAAATAAAATGTTGACTCGAGTTTATGGTGTGACTTTTCCGAATCAAAAAGAATTAGATGAGTACTTGTTATTATTAGAAGAAGCAAAGAAAAGAGATCACCGAAAACTAGGAAAAGAATTAGGCATTTATACCATGGATGATGATGTTGGACCTGGACTTCCTTTGTGGATGCCAAATGGTACAATCATCATTGAAGAATTGGAACGCCTTGCAAAAGAGACCGAAGAAGCTGCAGGATATAAGCGTGTAGTGACGCCACATATCGCCAAGGAAAGTATGTATATTAAGAGTGGACACTTACCTTATTATGAAGATAGTATGTTCCCTCCAATGGAATTGGATGGTACAAAATATTATTTGAAAGCAATGAATTGTCCGCATCACCATAAAATTTTTGATGCAGAACCTAAGAGCTACAAAGACATGCCATTAAGACTTGCAGAGTATGGTACTTGTTACCGTTATGAGCAATCAGGTGAATTATTTGGATTAATGCGTGTGCGTTGTTTACACATGAATGATGCGCATATTTATTGCACTAAAGCACAATTTGCACAAGAATTTAGAGCGGTGAATGACATGTACTTGAAGTACTTTAATATTTTTGGCATTGACAAATACGTAATGCGATTAAGTTTGCATGATCCAGCAAAATTGGGTCAGAAATATATCAACGAACCAGCGTTGTGGTTAGAGACTGAACAAATGGTACGTGAGGTATTGATTGAAACAGGAACGCCTTTTGTAGAAGTGCAGGATGAAGGTGCTTTCTACGGACCAAAAATTGATGTTCAAATTTGGAGCATCATAGGAAGAGAGTTCACTTTAGCGACCAATCAAGTGGATTTTGCACAAGGAAAAAGATTTAATTTAAGTTTTACGAATAAAGACAATGAGCCTGAAACCCCATTGATTATTCACCGTGCACCTTTAGGCACACACGAACGCTTTATTGGTTTCTTATTAGAGCATTATGCTGGAAAATTCCCTGTTTGGTTGGCACCTTTACAAGCCAAGATCTTGCCAATTAGCGATAAATTTATGCCATATGCAGAAGAAGTATTGGCAGAATTGCGTAAAGCAGGTGTTCGTGCCGAGATTGATGATAGAAATGAAAAAATTGGTAAAAAAATCCGTGATACTGAATTGATGAAAGTGCCTTATATGCTAGTGATTGGAGAAAAAGAGATGACTGAGGGTCAATTATCTATCAGAAGACAAGGCAAAGGAGATTTAGGGATGATGGATAAAACCGCCTTTATTTCTCAGATCCATCAAGAAATAGTGGAAAGAAAAGCACCTGAAGCATAACATTGACTATCTTTACAAACTTAAACAACGTTTTAACAATTAATGGCATTACCGAACAGAGGACCAAGATTTAACCCAAGGTTTCAAAGACAACAAGAACCTGAGCACCGTATCAATGATCGTATTAGAGTACCAGAAATACGACTGGTAGGTGAGAATATCACCGTAGGCGTTTACAACACACAAGATGCGCTAAAAATAGCTGCTGAACAAGGTTTAGACTTAGTTGAGATTTCTCCAACAGCCAATCCCCCAGTATGTAAAGTCATTGACTATAAGAAATTTCTTTACGAGAAAAAGCGTAAGGAAAAAGAGATGAAAGCGAACTCAAAGCAATCAGAGATTAAAGAGATTCGTTTCACTCCAGGTACAGATGACCACGATTTTGATTTTAAAGCAAAACATGCCGAAAAGTTTTTACAAGATGGAAATAAGGTAAAAGCCTATGTTCAATTTAAAGGTAGAGCCATCATGTTCCAAGATAGAGGTCAATTGCTTTTATTGAAATTCGCAGAAAGACTCGCTGATGCAGGTACTTTAGAAAGTATGCCTAAGTTGGAAGGAAAGAGAATGTTTGCCATTTTTCAACCTAAAGCAGGGGGTAAAAAGAAGCCAAGCGCTTAATTTTTGATATCGTAATCAGCTAAAATGCTGATTTTTAATGAATATTTTATAGATAGCCTCCAATTAGGGGGCTATTTGTTTTGCTATATACTACACTTATCCTACCTTCGCCCTCCATTTCCCACAAGGCTCAAAAAGTGTCTCGCCCGTGCAAGACCGCCAGTAGGGAGTAATCGATAAGATTATAATAATGCCAAAAGTAAAAACTAACTCAAGCGCAAAAAAGCGTTTTAAAGTTA
>CAMBDE010000061.1 GCA_945865295.1 Chitinophaga pinensis
GCACAGAAAGTTAAAATGATTTTACAACGTTATAAGGAATTACAAGATATCATTGCCATCTTAGGTATGGATGAATTAAGTGATGAAGATAAATTAGTGGTATCACGCGCACGTCGTGTTCAACGTTTCTTATCTCAACCTTTCCACGTGGCTGAGCAGTTCACAGGTCTGAAAGGTGTATACGTTTCTATCGATGATACCATTAGAGGTTTCAATGCAATTATGGATGGTCAAGTAGACGAATATCCTGAAGCAGCATTTAACTTAGTGGGTACCTTAGAAGATGCGATTGAGAAAGGTAAGAAAATGATGGCTCAAGCATAATCAATTAAAATTCCATTCATGTTATTAGAAATATTAACACCAGAGAAGAAGTTATTTAGTGGAAATGTACAAGGAGTGCAATTACCTGGTGTAGACGGTTTATTTGAGATCTTAGACAAGCATGCCCCATTAGTGAGTGCATTAGGAATTGGCAATGTAAAAGTCTTACAAAAAGGCGCTGCAGCTGAAACATATGCCATACAAGGTGGATTTGTAGAAGTCATTGATAATAAAGCCACCGTGTTGGTAGAAGGCGTTTTATAAATGGCCACACAATAACAAAAAATTATCAACTATCTGAATCCCTCTCGAACTATCGAGAGGGATTTTTTTATATATTCACATAGGCAAATTTTGCAAGATTGTATTGGATAGATTATGAAAAAAACATTCCCTTTTTTATTTACATTAATTGGATTATCCATCCTAGGGATTTTGTTTATTCAAATCACTTGGCTACAAGGTTTATTTTTATTGCAAAAAAATCAATTGATTGAAAAAGTAAATCAGGCAGGTGTTGTCGTTTCTGCTGATTTAGGAAAAAAATTAAATGGTGGTTTGGCATTTCATTTTCCTAAAAAATCTTTAAGTCTTTCGGGAGCGGGGCATTCACATAGTTTCGAAGAAGCTACTTTATCAGATCTCTATAGCTTTCAGGATCTTGATAAAAGATTAAAAGCTGCATTGGTTAAATATGGTTTACAGGACTTATCTTATGAGTTTGCTTTACAAGACAAAAATGGCAATATAGAAATAAAAAGTAAACAATTTGAAGATGTATTTTTAGATGAATTAAATACGGTGCAAACAAGGGTATCCATTATTCCTCAAGAGATATTAGAAACGACTGGCCCTTTTGAAACATTGATTATTATTATCCCTAATGTAAATTCCTATTTATTTAAAACGCTTCAGTGGGTTGTCTTTGGAGCAGGTTTATTTATTCTTGTTGTATTGGCTGCATTTATCATCACAATTAGGTCATTGATAAAACAAAGAAAACTGAGTGAAATTAAAAGTGATTTTATCAACAATATGACCCATGAGTTGAAGACGCCATTGGCAACTATCTCACTTGCTGTGGATGCACTTAAAACAGATAAAGTACAGTCTGATGCGGCATCTGTAGATTATTTTAGCTCCATCATTAAAGAGGAAAACATCCGCATGAATAAGCATGTAGAAACTATTTTACAAGCTGCTCAGTTAGAGAAAAAAGAAAATGAGATCAATAGACAATTAGTCAATATAGAGGATCTCATTCAAGGGGTTATTGAAAGTTTTAAATTGCAATTGGAAGGAAAGCCTGCTGAAGTGCATACCCAATTTGAAGCTATGCCTTCTGAAATTTGGATCGACGAAGAATATTTTTTACATGTCTTATCTAATTTAATGGATAACGCAATTAAATACGCCAAGTCAGAAATTGATATTACTATTAAAACAAAAACCATATCCAATAAAATGGTTATTACGATTGAGGATAAAGGCATTGGAATGAGTCCTGATACAGTGAAACATATTTTTGAAAAGTTCTATCGTGCACACGCAGGGAATATCCACAACGTAAAAGGATTTGGTTTAGGTATGAGTTATGTTAAATGGGTGATTGACTTACACAAAGGCACTATACAAGTATCAAGTGAACTAGAGAAAGGCACTAAAGTTGAAATTAGCCTACCGATGATTCAACCAAAATAAACATCCATCACCATAACTAAGAAATCGATATTCGTTTGCTAATGCATGCTGATAAACAGTCTTCCATTGGTCTCCAGCAATTGCAGCAATGATTAACAAGAGTGTAGACTTTGGCTGGTGAAAATTAGTAATCAATCCTTTGCAAATTTTAAATTGATATCCAGGCTTGACCATTAATTGTGTTGTTGCAATGAGTGTATTTAACTTCTTTTGAATCATCCATTCTTTTAAAAACAGCAACGCTTTCTGCACGGTTATATGATGGGCCTCTAAAGTATAGGCTTCCCATTGCAGCAGGTTTAATTCATTCGTATCTATTTTGGGATGCTGTTTTATTTTAATTGCCATCCAATACAAAGATTCCAAAGTTCTAAGTGAAGTTGTTCCAACTGCAATGATCTTGTTGGAAGTAGTGGCTAAGTATTCGATGGTTTGTAGATCTACGTCTATAAATTCTGCATGCATTAAATGGTCATGATAGTCGTCTACTTTAACTGGCATAAATGTACCTGCTCCAACATGTAATGTGATAAATTTATTTTCAATTTCTTTTGCAGACAATGCTTTAAATACAGTTGCATCAAAGTGTAAGCCGGCGGTAGGCGCTGCAACAGATCCTTCTGAACTAGCATAGGTTGTTTGATAGCGATCCTTATCCGTTTCATTGGCTGCTCTTTGAATATAAGGAGGCAATGGTATTTGTCCAACGAGCGCAATGATTTCAGAAAAAATAATGGTAGGATGATCCCAAGAAAATTCAATTATAAACTGCCCATCTTCTTGAGCTATTTTTTTTGCAGACAAAAGGATACTTATTTGATCATACAATAGTTCCTTTTGTAAAAATTCAGATTTCCATTTTTTAGCACCGCCCACCAAACATTTCCATTGAACTTTATTAGTGGCTTGCATTGCTAGTTGTACTGGCGTAAACGCAGCAGTGGGTTCTAAGCAAAAAATTTCTATTTTGTGTAGTCTGCTATTTGTAGACGAATTAGGATCGATCATCTTTTCAGCATCCATAGAGGGCATCTGCTCCAAATCATTTAGGCCATTCGATTTATCAAATAAAATCCTAGCTGCAATGACCTTGCTATTGTTAAAGAATAAACTGTGCCCTTTTGGAATGTAATCGGCGATATCCTTGTATTGACCTTCGGCTATAATGGATTGATCCCAGACTAAAATTTTGCTATCTGATCTATTCGCCGCTGGGGTATAGGCAATGCGCTCATCAGGTAAATTGTAATCAAAATCGGCCATTTTCATGATGTAAAAATAGCTAAACCCATTCAAATGCCATGATTTTGGTGGATTCACAGCTTATAAACCCTTAAAAATGGGTTATCCACAGCTCTTAACACCCTAAATTTCTGAAAATTGGTTAAAATAGCCTGAAAGCTAGTCACAGTGAGTGTATTAGCATGGTTTATTTCTTGTGGAAAACTAGAAGGGTCCATTTGGCCTATAAAAGTGGTAAAAAGTGTTATTTTGTGTTAACAAGTGGTAAAATACAGATCAAATTATTAACAAATGACAGGTTTTCACGGAGAATATCAATCAACTATAGACGCAAAGGGGCGTTTCCTAGTTCCAGGTAGCTTGAAAAAGCAACTGGCTGAAGGAGATACGCGCTTTATCGTAAGTAGAGGATTTGAAAAGTGTTTAACACTTTATCCGCTAAAAAGCTGGCAAGCGATTTTGGACAGAATTAGCCAATTGAATGAATTTGATCCCAAAGTGAGACAATTCCGTCGTCAGTTCTTGGGTGGTGCAACCGAAGTTGAGTTGGATGGTGCAGGCCGTTTGTTGTTGCCTCCAACTTTAAGAGAGTTTGCGTTACCTGGAAAAGAAATTGTATTAGCGGCAGCATTGGATCGTTTTGAAATTTGGGATGCAAATACTTATAAACAGCTCTTTGAGGATTTCTCTGCAGATGCATTTAGCAATCTAGCGCAGGAAGTAATGGCAGGTATTAAAAATCAAGATTAAGGAAGATGACTTACCCTACATCCAACTTAAACACAGATTACCATATACCTGTTTTATTTCAAGAAACCATTGCGCATCTAAATATAATACCTGATGGTATTTATGTAGATGCCACATTTGGAGGAGGAGGACATAGTAGAGGCATTTTATCAAAGTTGGGACCGAAAGGAAAACTCATTGCTTTTGATCAAGATGCAGATGCTAAAAAAAACCTACCAAATGATGATCGAATTGTTTTTATACCTGAAAATTTTAGGTACATACAACGATTCCTTCGCTTGAATAAAATTGATAAAGTGGATGGCGTCTTAGCCGACTTAGGTGTAAGTAGCCATCAATTTGATGAAGGTTCAAGAGGTTTCTCTATTCGTTTTGACGGTCCCTTTGATATGAGAATGGATCAGCGTCAAACAAGAACAGCAGCGCAAATTATAGAAAGCTATTCAGAAGCAGCACTACATAAAATGTTTGAGCAATATGGTGAAGTCACCAACGCTAAGACCCTAGCGAAACATATTGTCACACAAAGACGTCTATTAAAGTTATCTACCGTACAAGATTTTAAAACTTTAATTGCGCAAGTAGTAAAAGGGAATCCAAATAAATATTGGGCACAGGTATTCCAGGCTATTCGAATGGAAGTGAATGAGGAGATGATTGTGTTGAATGAGTTTTTAACACAATTACCAGAGGTCATTAGAGCAGGAGGCAGAGCGGTGATTATTACGTTCCACTCTATCGAGGATCGCATGGTGAAAAATGCATTCAAAGTAGGACCTGATGAAGACGATGTGACCAACCCATTTCTTTCCATTAGGCAAGAAGTGCTTTGGAAGATCATAACAAAAAAACCTGTTGTGGCTTCTGAAAAAGAGATGAAAGAAAACAATCGAAGCAGAAGCGCAAAATTGCGCGCTGCCGAAAGAGTATAAACCGTATGTCCGTACCCGTAAAAAACAACTCTAAGTCTGCTATCATAAGCATGCTTAACTACGAATGGATTGTCATGAATATTAGTTACTTTTTGTTCTTGGCAATACTAGCGATACTTTATATCGCTAATGGACACTTGACGGATAAGTCAATCCGTAAAATCAATTCCACTAAGAAGGAAATCAAGCAACT
The DNA here is from genome assembly GCA_945865295.1 of Chitinophaga pinensis. Classification (GTDB taxonomy): domain Bacteria; phylum Bacteroidota; class Bacteroidia; order Chitinophagales; family Chitinophagaceae; genus Sediminibacterium; species Sediminibacterium pinensis_A. The sequence continues at coordinate 5,143 of CAMBDE010000061.1, forward strand.
GCAATTTGAGTATAAAACGCTTAAAGCAGATTTAATGCTAAAGAGCGAAGCAATCAATATTGAAAAGGCAATGGCGCCTTATGGCTTACAAATAGCTAAGGATATGTCTATACGCATCCCATTGGAAAAACGTTTTGATCTTAATAACGAAAAAAATAAAGCCAACTAATGGATGTAAAACGCGACATACTTTGGAGGGTTTACTTAAGCTATATTTTAGTCGTAGTTGTTTGTCTTTGTATTTTAGGCAAGGCATTTTACATTCAACAAGTTCAAGGTGCTTACTGGAGAGGCTTAAGTGATAGCTTACACCAACGCATTATTGAAATTCCTGCAGATAGAGGTACAATTTATAGTGAAGATGGACAGATGCTGAGTACCAATGTACCTCAATTTGATATTTATATTGATTTTAGAGTGGAGCCATTGCATGAAAAATCTGGTAAATCATTCAGAGAAAATATTGATTCACTAGGCATTGCTTTAGCTGATTTATTTAAGGATCAATCTTCAAGTGTCTATAAAGATGGACTCACAAAAGCTTTTGAAGCTAGAGAAGCAAATTATGAATTAAGAAAAAAAGTAGGCTATAAGCAGTATTTGCAAATGGCTAAATTCCCATTATTTCGTTTAGGAAGGTATAAGAGTGGCTTTATTGCACAAGAAAGAAATATTCGTTTGAATCCTTATCAAAATATGGGATATAGAACCATAGGATTAGCAAGAGATCAAAATAAAGTGGGCTTAGAATTATCCTATGATACGGTATTGAATGGTCGTAATGGAAAGCAGTTGGTTCGAGCTATTGTAGGCGGCGTAACAGTTCCAGTGCAAGAGGGGGAATTTGAAATTGAACCTGAAACAGGAAAAGATATTATTAGTACACTAGATGTGTATATTCAAGAAGTAACAACCAATGCCTTGATGAAAATGATGATTGGCAATGAAGCGCAGCATGGTGTAGCGATGGTGATGGAAGTAAAAACGGGAAAGATTAAAGCAATCGCAAATTTAGGAAAGATAAGAGATGGCTATTATGCGGAGGATTTAAATTATGCGATCACGCCTTCTGAGCCAGGATCCACATTTAAGTTGGTGACTTTAATGCAAGCATTAGAAGACGGGAAAGTGACCTTAAATACATCTATCAATTTAGAAGGTGGTGTTTGGCAAGTCGCAGGCCGAACAGTTTATGATTCAGAAAAGCATGGAAAATTTCAAGCAACTGTTTTAGAAGCATTTGAAGAAAGTTCAAATGTAGGGATGGCTAAAATTGCAGTGAATAATTATACGAATAATCCATCTGCTTATTTCAAGCACCTTTCAAGATTAAGATTGGATTCCTTGTCAGGTATTGATTTGGTGGGAGAGCGTCGTCCTCAAATTACCCGACCTGGTGATCAATTATGGGGTCCAACCACTTTGCCTTGGATGGCATTTGGTTACAATATTGCAATTGCGCCAATACAAACTTTGTCCGTGTACAATATGGTAGCGAACAATGGGGTGATGATGCGACCATATTTAGTGAATAGTATTCAAGAAGAAGGCAGGATTATCAAAACGATTGCTCCAAAAGTATACAATGCACAAGTGTACAGTCCTGCAACCATTAAAGCAGCTCAAATTGCTTTAGAAGGCGTTTGTATTAATGGGACAGGTAAAACATTATTTAAAAATAGTCCCTATAAAGTTGCAGGAAAAACTGGAACTGCCTTAGTTGCAAATGGGAATAAGGGTTATGCTGATAAGATTTATCAATCTTCATTTGCTGGATATTTTCCTGCAGACAATCCTCAATACACGATTGTGGTGATTATAAAAAACAAGCCACATGCCTATCCATTTTATGGTGCATCGGTAGCGGGTCCTGTATTTAAAGAGATTGCGGACAGGTTATATGTTACTTATATCCAAAATAAAATAGATAAAGCACCAAGTTTCAATTTAAAAGATTCTCAATTATTCAACTATACGATTGCAAAAACATCCTTGAAAGCAATCGCAAAACAATTGTCAATGCCTTATCAGGATTCCACTCCGAACAATGCAGACTGGGCAAATGTACAAGGTGCTGGTAGGGCTTTAAAAGCAGGACAACAGTTACAAATGGCTTCTGATAGTACCATGCCAGATATCAGTGGCATGAAATTAAAAGATGCTTTATGGTTATGTGAGAAAAAAGGATTGATTGTGAAATGCAGTGGAAAGGGCAAAGTGATTCGTCAAAGTATTCTACAAGGACAATACATTCAAAGAGGTCAACAAATAACAATAGAATTGAATTAATTATATGACTACATCATTACAACATAATTTATTTGGCGTTGCTTTGAGAGAAGTCATAGGTTCGACGGATCAAGAGATTGTTGACTTACAAATTGATTCCAGATTAGTTCAGCGTGGAACCGCTTTTGTTGCAATTAAAGGCGTTCAAGTAGATGGACATCAATTTATAGCGACTGCAATTGAAAAAGGTGCAACAGTGATTGTTTGTGAACAATTGCCAGCAGAAACTAAGTTAGGTATCACTTATATCGTAGTAGCCAATACACAGGAGGCGGTTGCCTTGATGGCACATCAATTTTATGGAGAGCCATCTACTAAAATTAAATTAGTGGGTGTGACAGGTACCAATGGTAAAACGACAGTTGCCACTTTATTATTCAAGTTGTTTACAGAGATGGGATATACTTGCGGATTAGTAAGTACGGTTCAAAATCAAATTGGAGATCGTATTATTCCAGCAACCCATACCACACCAGATGCTATTCGCTTAAATGCTTTGTTGGCAGAAATGGTAACTGCTGGATGTTCACATGTTTTTATGGAGTCTAGTAGTCATGCAATACACCAGCATCGTATTACTGGTTTGCAATTTACAGGTGCAGCATTCACCAATATCACACATGACCATTTAGATTATCACGAAACATTCGAAGAATATGTGCGTGTTAAAAAAATATTTTTTGATCAATTGAGTGCAAATGCATTTGCAATTACCAATTTAGATGATTCAAACGGTGCAGTCATGTTGGCAAATACTAAAGCAAAAAAGTATAGTTATGCTTTACATGCACCTGCTACTTATAAAGGTAAGATTTTAGAAAACCAATTGACTGGTTTGGTATTGAATGTAAACGAAGTAGAAGTTCATTGCAGATTGATAGGCACATTTAACGCCTATAATTTTTTAGCGGTCTATGGGGTAGCTATTCAATTGGGAGAAAATTTAGAGAAAGTGTTGACTGTATTAAGTGCCTTAACGGGTGCGGAGGGCAGGTTTGATTATATTATTAGTGCCGAAAATACCATAGGCATTGTGGATTATGCGCATACCCCAGATGCCCTACAAAATGTATTGGAAACAATTGTGAAATTGAAAAAAGGTGGAGAAACAGTGCTTACTGTAGTGGGTTGTGGAGGAGATAGAGATAAAACCAAAAGACCAATCATGGCGCAGGTGGCTTGCGATTTAAGTGATAAAGTAATTTTTACAAGTGACAATCCTCGTTCTGAAGATCCAAATCAGATCATCAAGGATATGGAAACTGGATTAAGCAGTGCAGCAAAAAGAAAATATGTCAATATCGTAGATCGATACGAAGCGATTAAGGCAGCAGTTAGTTTTTCTAAACCAGGCGATATTATTTTAATTGCAGGGAAGGGTCATGAAAAATACCAAGATATTAAAGGGGTTAAATCAGATTTTGATGACAAACAAATTTTACAAAATATTTTCAACTCATTTGCTAAATAATTTGCTATGCTGTACCAATTATTTTCATGGTTAGACAAGTCCTTTGATATACCCGGCATTGGTATTTTTCAGTTTTTGACTTTTAGAATTGCTATGGCTATTTTATTGTCTTTATTCCTAGCGACTGTTTATGGTAAAAAAATGATTTTGTTTTTACAGAGAAAACAAATTGGCGAAAGTGTGAGAGAGTTAGGATTGGCAGGTGAGCAACAAAAAAAGGGTACGCCTACAATGGGGGGCATCATCATTTTAATGAGTGTATTGATACCAACCCTATTATTTGCCAACTTAGATAAGGTCTATATCCGATTGATGATATTATGTACTGTTTGGCTTGGGCTCATTGGATTTTTAGATGATTACTTTAAAATCCGTGCAAGAAAAGACGCGCAAGAAAAAGGGGAGTCCTATAAAAAGAAGAATAGTGATGGATTGGCAGGTATTTCTAAAGTCATTGGTCAAGTTGGATTGAGTATTATTATTGGTGTGACTTTGTATTTTAGCAATGCAGTTACAGTGGAGCGTGAAATTATTTCGACCAATGTTTCAGCAAGTTTAGCAAAGGGTGAAAAAATTGCAAAAGGTGCCGATGTGGTGATTAGAACCATTAACGGAGAAGAACGCCGTTTTGTAAAAGTAAAAACTCCTATCACAACTATTCCATTTGTCAAGAATCATGAATTTAATTATAGTAAACTAATTAGCTGGATGGGTCCTGGTGCAGAAAAATATACTTGGATCGTCTATATCTTAGTTGTCACATTTATCATCACGGCAGTATCCAATGGAGCGAATATAACAGATGGCCTAGATGGGTTAGCTGCAGGCGTGAGCGCCATTATAGGAGCGGCTTTGGGTGTTTTTGTTTACGTAAGTGGTAACTATGTTTTTGCAGATTATCTAAACGTAATGTACATACCTAATTTGGGAGAGTTGTCCATTTTTGTGGGCGCATTTGTGGGAGCCTGTATTGGATTTTTATGGTACAATGCTTATCCTGCGCAAGTTTTTATGGGTGATACAGGAAGCTTGGCTTTAGGAGGTATCATTGCTTCATTGGCGATCATTGTTCGTAAGGAATTATTGATACCAATTTTTTGTGGCGTGTTTTTAATAGAAAACTTAAGTGTCATCATTCAAGTAGGCTACTTTAAATACACAAAGAAAAAATACGGAGAAGGACGCCGTGTGTTTTTGATGAGTCCATTACATCATCATTATCAAAAGAAAGGTTTTCACGAAAGTAAAATTGCTGTTCGTTTTTGGATCATTACCATTTTATTAGTTATCACTTCTATCCTAACCTTAAAAACAAGATAAATTGGCTACAAAGATTGTCATATTGGGTGCAGGAGAAAGCGGTGTAGGTGCTGCATTGCTAGCAAAGCAAAAAGGATACAATGTATTTGTGTCTGATGCAAGTGCAATCAAGCCAATATTTCAATCAGAACTAGAAGCGAATGCGATTCCGTTTGAATCAGGCAGGCATGATATGGAAAGAATATTAGAAGCAGATGAAGTCATGAAAAGCCCAGGGATACCAGAGAAGAATGAATTGGTAAAACAAATACGTGCAAAAGGAATCCCTGTAATTAGTGAAATTGAATTTGGCTATAGATATAAAGGAGATAGTAAAATTGTGGCAATCACAGGAAGTAATGGTAAAACCACAACAACCTCTTTGTTATACCATATCTGTAAAACGGCAGATCAAGATGTAGCGATTGTGGGCAATATTGGATTCTCTTTTGCAAGACAAATTGCGGTAGATCCAAAAAAATTATACGTGATTGAAGTAAGCTCATTTCAATTAGATGACATAAAGACCTTTAGACCAGATATTGCGATTCTATTAAATATTACGGAAGATCATTTAGACAGGTACAATTATCAATTTGAATATTATATCAAAAGCAAGTTTAGAATTATTGAGAACCAAACAGAAAAAGACTGCTTTATTTATTGCATAGACGACGAAGTCGTTGTAAAACATCTAGAACTACTAACTACAAATACTAACCTACTACCATTTTCTATGAAACAAGAA
>CAMBDE010000062.1 GCA_945865295.1 Chitinophaga pinensis
TCTTTCAAATATTGGATATTCGTATCTCCCTTTAAAAACCAAAGCAATTCATGGATGATACTTTTTAAATGTAATTTTTTTGTCGTCACTAAAGGAAATCCTTCGGCTAAATTAAAACGCATTTGATAGCCAAAACAGCTTTTAGTACCTGTGCCGGTACGATCTGTTTTTTCGGTCCCATGATCAATAATATGTTGGACTAATTGTAAATATTGTTGCATGCTGCAATTTACAACTTGGGGCGTAAAATTGTAGATTATTTTGCTTTTCTTCTCGCAATTTCGTGTCTGATCAATAGCAATTCTCTATTGGTTTGGCCATTCACGCTTGAATTTTCCTGTGCCCTGCGCATTAAATAAGGAATCACATCATGCAAGGGACCAAATGGTAAATATTTGCTGACTTGATAGCCTTCCAATGCCATATTAAAACTAATATGATCACTCATACCATAGAGTTGAGAAAAGTGAATACGCGCATGGTTATTGGGTAAGCCTTTATCCTGCATCATTTGGGCACATTTCAAATTGCTCGCCTCATTATGTGATGCTAAGATTAAACCAATCTGGTCTAGATGTGCTAAACAAAATACAACCGCTGCATCAAAATCTGAATCCGTAGCTGACTTGTCTGTTTGAATAGGTGATGGATAGCCCATCGCTTCCGCTCTTGCTCTTTCTTTTTCCATATAAGCCCCACGCACCAATTTAGCCCCTAAGAAAAATTGGCCTTCAGCTGCAATTTTGTGGGATAATTCTAAAAATCTCAAACGGTCCGATCTGTATAACTGATAAGTATTGTAAACAATTACTTTTTCTTTATTGTACACGCCCATTAATTCAATCGCAAGGCGATCAATGGGGTCTTGGATCCAAGTTTCTTCGGCATCAATTAAAATACCAATACCATGTGTTGCCGCTACATCACAAATGGCATACATTCTTTCTTTCAGCTTATTCCAAGCAGCATCATCTGATTCACTATCATGAATGCCGCTTCTTAATCTTGGTGCTTCATTTAAACGCTCTAATAAATGCATGCTAGATAAACCTGTTAATTTAACACTTACAAAAGGCACATTATCTTGTGTTGCTGCAAATTCAATTGCTTCAATAAATTGTGCAGTCACTTCATCAAAACTAGCATCCCCTTCCTTTGCTTCAACCCCATAATCTAAGATGACTTGCACGCCATAGGATCCTAACATTTTAGTCACTCTAGCAGATTCAGCTAAAGTTTCTCCACCCACAAATTGATTGAAAATAGTACTACGAATTAAACCATTAACAGGCAATCCAGACTTCATTAACATGGGCGTCAAACGAGTGCCTAGGGATACAATCCAAGGATTTTGTATGACAGTAAAAAGCCATTTGGCTTTATTTAAATCTATATTGGACTTGTACGCAAACGCGTTTTCTGTATTATTTAAAGATAGGTTCATGCTAACGTTCATTCGTATAGCAAATATCGGGACTATTCGCTAGTTTTCAAAGTTTATATCGCTTGATGATTGAAGGGTTGCAAAACCATTTCACTTACCACACCAGAACTTGGTTGCTGACATAAAAACCAAATGGCCCTAGCAGCTTCTTCGGCCACTACCATCTTATCTCTTTGTACTCTTAAATCTATGGTATCCCAGAATGGAGAATCTACTCCGCCTAAATACAATTGTGTGATTCTGATTTCTGTGCGTTTTAATTCTTCTCTTAAAGAATGCATCATGCCGACCAATGCATATTTACTTGCACAATAAGCTGCAGCACCCGCCATGGGCACTTTTCCTAAAATACCTGGAATATTAATAATCAACCCTTTTTTAAGCTCCATCATTTTAGGCAAGATTGCTTGAATGGTTTCAAAACTACTCAAGGTATTCACTTGAAAAGAAGTTTGCATTTCTGCAGTCGTTAATTTATCAAATGATTTGATGATGCCTATCCCTGCTGCATTGACAAAAATGTCAAATGCAAAATCCAGTGATTTTAATTGGTTTGTGAACTGATGTACTGCATTGGTGTCTACTAAATCAACTTGGAAAAATCGATCTGCGCCCAAACTCAAATCTGAGGCCAATTGGTTGAGTTTATTGGCATCTCTGCCTGCCAACCAAAGTTGTGCTCCACTCCCATGTAATAAACTTGCTAATTGCGCACCAATGCCGCCTGTTGCACCCAATAACAATACTTTCTTTTGCTTTAAACCTTCCATATCAATTGAATTTTTATTATAACAATCAGTTGATGGAAATTGTTCAAAATAGGTATATTTATGCCCATTATGAAAATTATAGAAACGACCATTTACCAATTTAAAATTCCCATGATCCCTTTCACGATTGCTACAGGGACAATGGAGTACGCACAAAATGTGTTGATTCAAATTAAAACAGACCAAGGCATCATTGGCATTGGAGAATGTTCGGCCTTCCCAATGATTGTGGGCGAAACACAATTAAGCTGCTACAACAATGCCAAAGATTTTGCACAATTTTGGAAAGGCAAAGACCCCTTAGATATTCCACAAAGAATGAAAGAACTAGACCTTATTATTGCTGGCAACAATACGGCCAAGAGTGCTTTTGATTTAGCATTGTATGATATCTCAGCAAAAGTAGCCAACCAACCCCTGTACCAATTTTTAGGAGGCCAACAAAAACCGATTGAATCCGATTTGACCATCGGCATTGGAACGCCCGAAGACATGGCAGCACAGGCCATTGAATTTGTAGAGAAAGGTGTTCGAATGATTAAAGTAAAATTAGGAAAAGCCCCTAAGGAAGATGTGGAGCGCATTCGACAAATTAGAACAGCCATTGGACCAGACATAAAAATCAGAATTGATGCCAATCAGGGATGGGCAAAAGAGGCTGCATTGGAAGTGCTCACGCAATTAGCACCTTATGCCATTGAATTCTGCGAACAACCGATGCATAAATATTATGATGACTACTTACCTGCACTTTGCGCGCAATCCCCAGTAAAAATCATGGCGGATGAATCTGTTTTTACCCATCATGATGCCCGAAAATTAATTGCTAATAAAGCTTGCCATTCCATTAATATTAAATTCTCCAAAAGTGGTGGTATCCATGAAGCAATTAAGATTCATGACCTAGCAAAAGCCAATCAAATACCATGTATGATGGGAGGTATGCTCGAAAGTAGGGTGGCATTAAGTGCTAAAATGCATTTTGCGATGGCCATGGACAATGTCCATTTTTATGATATGGATACCTGTTTAATTGGACATACAATAGATCCTGTCATAGGAGGTGTTCAATTCAATGGAATGCATTTAAGTATTGGCGAAGCGCCAGGTATTGGTGCAGATGTAGACCCCGCCTATTTACGCAATTTGGAATCTTGTACGATCTAGCAGACTTGTACATAGGATAGTTGTACCTTCGTATTCAATTATAAACTAATTGATTTTATGGAAGCAAAAACAGCGTCAGCCTCTTACACGACAATGAACGAATTGGTCTTACCAAATGACACCAATACCCATGGCGATTTAATGGGAGGAAAGCTCATGTATTGGATGGACATCGCTGCCTATCTTTCTGCTGCTAAACATTGTAATTCAGGTGCCATGACCGCATCGGTGGACAATATTAGTTTTAAGACACCTATCAAATTAGGTAACGTCATTTGTATTGAAGCTAAAGTGACAAGAGCGTTTACTACATCGATGGAAATACACTTAAAGGTTTGGAATCAAAATACGATTGAGCAAACCAGGGTATTAAGTAATGAAGCCTATTTTACATTTGTCGCCTTAGATGCACAAAAACAACCAAAAAAAGTGCCAGCCATTATTGCAGAAACCGAAGAAGAGAAAAAATATTTTGCAAGCGCATTAAGAAGAAGACAACTGCGTTTAATCCTTGCTGGAAAGATGAAGCCTGATGATGCCACTGAATTAAAAGCATTGTTTATAAAAGAAGAAGGCGAATAACGCTTTTGATCTAGTTACAATTGATTACTCAATCACTTTCATGACATGGTGCTTGCCTTTAAGCATGTAATCTTTACTTTGCTCAATGGCGTCCATTACTTGGTCTAAAATTTGTTCCACAGAACCTGTATAATCAATCACTAAAGGCGCTTTGAATTTGATTGTTAGCGGCGTACCTACTTTTTTATAGGTGAGTCCTTTTTTTGTAAATGCACGCCAAAATCCATTGATCACCACTGGAATTACAATGGGATGATTGTTCTTAATGATATGCGCAGTTCCTTTTCTGCCTGGTGCAAAAGGTTTTGTAGTGCCTTGCGGAAAAGTAATCACCCAGCTTTTTGCTAATGCTTTATCAATTTTTTGTGTATCAACCACATCTCTTTGTCTTTCTACATCCTTCCCTTCTGCTCTCCAAGTTCTTTTCACAGTCAAGGCACCGCCTAATTTAAATAATTTTGAAATCCAGTTATCATTCATTGTTTCTTCGGCTGCAATAAAATAAACATTGGTAAATGGATTCAACAAATAATAAGGGATGCCTAAACGATTAAATTTTCTCCATTTTACAGCACAAAAAATATGAACAAAAGTAATGACGTCCGCAAAATAAGTTTGATGGTTGCTCACAAAAAGTACATTATGCTTGGGCAAGTCTTCTAGATGCTCCGTGCCCTCAATCTTCATTTCATTAAACAAAGCAAGCCCCGGATAGGTAAATAATCCTACGATTCCATAAATGATGGAACGAAAAATTCTTATTTGCTTTAAATAATCTAATAAACGCATGTTTAATCTACTGATTTGATTCGCAATATACTACATAAAATTATAATAGACTTCCCTGTTTAAGCAACAAATTGTATCTTTAAACAATGAAAAAGACTGCTGTCATATTTGATATTGATGGATTGTTAATCAATAGTGAGCCACTTTGGAATAAAGCTGCCGCTGAAATCTTTAGACAATACGGCATCAGTTTAACAGAAGCGCAGTATGCGATCACCACTGGACTAAGATCAAAAGAATTTGTAGCACATTGGTTGAACGAGTATAAAATCCCATCTACAGAATATGCTAGAGCCGAGCAAAGAGTTGTTGATCAAGCTTTGTTGTATATCGACAAAGAAGCAACTTTGATGCCAGGCGTTGAACATATCTTTCAGTTTTTTTTAGAAAAAGAATTTAAAATTGGACTTGCCACATCCTCTCCTACTGCCTTAATTGAATGGGTAAAAGATAAGCTAGGAATTCGTAGCCTAATTCATGCAAGTTGTTCTGCGCAAAACTTACCTTATGCGAAACCACATCCTCAGGTTTATATAGACTGTGCCACTGCCCTGCACATCTCACCACTTGCCTGTATTTGTTTTGAAGATTCATTTTATGGCATGTTGGCAGCAAAGGCTGCAAGGATGACCTGTGTGGTTGTGCCAGCAGCGGATGCACTTAAACAGGAGCATTGGGCAGCAGCAGATCTAAAGCTATCTTCCTTGCAAAATTTTGGTGCGCTGCATTTCAATATGCTTGCTTAATTAAGCGAAAAAAAACACATTCCTTCCCTAAATACAAGTTAAATTGCATCCGTAAATGGAATTAGCAAAAAAAGTCATTGGAAAGGAATTAGAACGCTTTGAAATACATTTCAAAGATGCAGTAAAAAGTAGGGTTGCCTTGCTTGACCGAATCATGCAATATATTGTCAAGAGAAAGGGAAAGCAAATGAGGCCTATGTTTGTTTTGCTCTCTGCTAAGCTGAACGGCGAGATCAATGATGCTAGTTACCGTGCAGCCTCTTTAGTGGAACTACTTCATACAGCAACACTTGTGCATGACGACGTAGTAGATGATACATTGGAAAGAAGGGGCTTTTTTTCAATCAATGCTTTATGGAAAAATAAAATTGCTGTTTTAGTGGGCGATTACTTATTGTCTAAAGGATTATTGCTCTCGCTTGAAAATAAAGACTTTGAGATACTAACCATCCTCTCTGATGCTGTTAAAAAAATGAGTGAGGGTGAGTTATTGCAAATGGAAAAAACTAGAAATTTAAATTTCGACGAGTCTGTTTACTATGAGATCATTTATGGCAAAACAGCTAGTCTACTTTCCTCAAGTTGTGCAGCAGGGGCTTCCTCTGTTACAAAAGATCCCGAACAAATTCAGAAGATGAAAGATTTTGGGGAATATGTAGGAATGGCCTTTCAAATTAAAGACGACTTGTTTGACTATGGCGACGAAATCATTGGTAAGCCAACAGGCAATGATATCAAAGAGAAAAAATTAACCCTTCCTTTAATTCATATTTTACAAAAATGTAGTCCAGCATTAAAAAAGGAGATCATCTATATTGTTAAAAATAACAACAATGACAAACCTAAAGTTAAATTCGTCATTGACCATGTGAAGCAATTAGGTGGGATTGAATACGCACATCATAAAATGATTGAGTACAGAGACAAAGCCTTGGTTGTATTAAATAGTTTCCCTCCATCCATGACTAGAGATGCATTAGAGGAATTGGTCCGCTACACAACCGACAGAAAATATTAATGGAAAAACGCTGGAATATATTGGAGGCCGATTCGGCAAAAGTGGCTGCGCTTCAGACAGCACTTAAAATACATCCCATTTTATGCGAACTACTTGTACAAAGAGGCATTGAAGACTTTGATAAAGCAAAACAATTTTTTAGACCGGCTTTAAGTGACCTGCATGATCCTTGGTTAATGAAAGACATGGATAAAGCTGTCAAAAGAATCACCAAAGCCTTTGATGAAAATGAATCCATTATGGTCTTTGGAGATTACGATGTAGATGGTACCACTTCTGTTGCCACATTGTACCAATTTTTAAAAGACATCCACCCGACGATTGATTTTTATATCCCACACCGTTATAGAGAAGGATATGGCGTGTCAAAAATGGGTATTGATCATGCAAAAGCGACAGGAATCAGTTTAATCATCTCGGTGGATTGCGGTATTAAGTCAACAGATTTAATTACCTATGCAAAAGAACTAGGAATTGATTTTATTATTTGTGATCACCATCTACCCGATCCAATTTTGCCACCAGCTGTGGCCATTTTAAACGCCAAGCAAATTGATTGCGGCTATCCCTACAAAGAATTATGTGGATGCGGCGTAGTCTTTAAATTGATTTCAGCATTGGCACAAGCCTATAATTTACCCGATTCAAGTTACCTGCAATACTTAGACCTTGTGGCTACAGCCATTGCTGCAGATATCGTACCGCTTACAGATGAAAACAGGACCATGGCCTTTTTTGGATTAGAGAAAGTAAATGAAAATCCAAGTCATGGTATTTTAGCTTTACTAGAATTAGCAAAACAAAATCGGCCAATCAGAATTAGCAATTTAGTGTTTGCGGTTGCTCCAAGAATCAATGCAGCGGGCAGAATGGATGATGCAAAAAAAGCGGTGCAACTTTTTATTGAAAAGGCATACCAAGGTGCTTTAGATGTGGCTTCCCTTTTACAACAAGATAATTTAGACCGAAGAGAAGCAGATAGTAGTATTTCTGAAGAAGCTTTCGCAGAGATCGAAAATGATCCTAGTCATTTGACTAAAAAATCGACTGTGGTGTTTCAACCCCATTGGCATAAAGGGGTGGTGGGTATTGTGGCGAGTCGGCTGATTGAAAGACATTATAAACCGACCATTGTACTTACCCAAAATGGTGATATCGTTTCGGGCAGTGCAAGAAGTGTGCAGGGTTTTAATTTATATGAGGCTTTACATGCTTGCAGAGAACACTTATTAGGATATGGTGGACATTTTGCTGCAGCAGGCATGACTTTGAATATTGATCAATTGGAGGCTTTCAAGGAAGCATTTGAAAAAGCAGTAGCAGATAGAATCACACCCGATCAAATGGTGCCAGAAATTTCTATCAATGCGCTACTTCCATTGGATCAAATAAGTTTGCAATTTTTTCAAATCATTGCGCAAATGGAACCCTTTGGGCCAGACAATATGCGCCCAATTTTTCTAGCCAAGAATGTGCGAGATACAGGTTATTCTAAATTGGTGAAAGAAGCACATATCAGTTTTAACCTAACGCAAGGCAATAATAGTGTAAGAGGTATTGGCTATAATATGCCAGACAAAATTGATATTGTAAAATCGGGCAAGCCCTTTGATATTGTCTTTCAATTACAATTGAACGAATGGCAGGGAACACAATCTATCCAAATGAAGGTGATGGACCTAAAAGAAACGAGCCCAAATTAATTCGGGCTCGTTGATGTAAATATGCTTTATTAAAATTTTCCTATCAATAATTGAGGAAATACTATTCTAACCTAACTTGAAATTTTAAGTTTTACTTCATCTCAAAATTTAACTCGTCAATTCTACAGTTCTGTTAATGAAGCTTGTTAATTCAGCTCCTTTCAACAATCCCTGAGACAATAAAGCTAAATCGGCCAAGTTTCTTGCTTGCTTTTGTTGCTTATCCGTATCCGTTTCTTTTAAGAGTGTTTGATAGATTGGATGATTGCCGTTGATTGTTAATTGTACTTCGTCAGGCATTTGTGCATAAAATGCAGTCATCCCTCCGCCGCCCATGCCAGCCATATCTTTCATACGACGCATGAATTCGGGTCTTGTAGCAATCACCGGTGCAGCATCTTGACTCAATCCTTTCACATCCACGATTAACGTAATTTCAGGCACTTGGAATTCAAATAATTTTTTAGCTTGTTCCACTTCGTCTTTAGATAAAACTGAATCTACATTTTCTTGCTTATCAATTAAATTATCTACCACATCCGCATCTACACGCACAAATTGTACACCTTCCCATTTCATCTCCACATTATTAATAAAGGCAGCGTCTACCATGGTTTCCAATTTGATCACCTTATACCCCTTGCCTACTGCTGCTTGAATGAAAGCGTCTTGCCCAACCGGATTGGTCGTGTACAATAAAACCTGCTTGCCTTCTTTATTTTTTTGAGTTGCTTCTGTTGTGGTTTTGTATTCTTCTAAAGTGTAAAACTTGCCTGCTTCAGCAGCATCTTCTAAAATCAAAAACTTATTTCCTTTTTCTAGGAATTTATCATCGGTGATCATGCCATATTTTACAAACAATCCTAAGCTCTCCCATTTTTCTTCAAAGGCTTTTCTGTCATTGTTGAAAATCTCTTCCAACTTATCAGCCACTTTTTTAGTGATATGCGCATTGATCTTTTTTACATTCGGATCCCCTTGTAAATAACTTCTACTCACATTCAAAGGAATATCTGGACTATCAATCACCCCGTGTAATAACATTAGGAATTCAGGAACAATGTCTTTTACCTCATCTGTAACAAATACTTGATTGCAATACAATTGGATCTTGTCCTTTTGAATTTCAAAGCTCTGCTTGATTTTAGGAAAATATAAAATACCAGTTAAGTTAAATGGATAATCTACATTTAAATGAATCCAGAATAAAGGCTTTTCGCCAAAAGGATACAATTCCTTATAAAAATTTTCATAATCCTCCTTCGTTAAATCGGCTGGCTTTCTAACCCAGATAGGATTGGTATTGTTAACTGGCTTTTCAACTTCAGCTTCAATTTTTGCATCTTCCGCCCCGTCTGTAGATTTAGTTTCAGCAGGCACTTCATTCGCATCGGTAAAATAAATAGCGACTGGTAAAAATTTACAAAAACGATCCAAAATAGATTTCACCCTTGATGGTTCTAAAAATTCTTTGCTTTCTTCATTGATATGCATCACAATCTTAGTACCTCTATTGCTATAATCTACTTCGTATAATTCATAACTAGGGCTGCCATCACAACTCCAGAAAACACCTTGTGCATCTGTATGACTCTTAGAATAGATATCCACTTTATCACTCACCATAAATGAGCTATAAAATCCTAAACCAAAATGACCAATGATGCTGGCATCTTGATACTTCGTTACAAATTCTTCGGCACCACTAAATGCCACTTGGTTAATGTATTTGTCCACTTCTTCGGCAGACATACCAATACCATTATCAATAATAGAGATTGTTTTTTCTTTTGCATCCACAATTACGTCCACTCTTAAATCACCTATATCGCCTTTTACTTCGCCTTTGGAGCTTAATGTTTTTAATTTTTGTGACGCATCTACCGCATTACTCACTAATTCACGAATAAAGATTTCGTGGTCACTATAAAGGAACTTTTTAATGATTGGAAAGATGTTTTCTGTCTGAACTCTTATTTGACCTTTTTGCATAGTTATATCGTTTGGTTCTACCATTGCAAAATAAGGACCAAAGCCATGGTTCTGCCAAGCTGACAAGTCTACACAGTAAAATGGGTCAAAAACCGTTAATTTTTCAGCCAGGCTGCGCCATTTTTACTAAAAATTTGTTTAACTATTTATAAATCAATTATTTACAAAACCCCCGACATGATTGAAACCCAGGGTAAATACACTGGCTACCCTAAAAGAACCTGGAATGGGGACCAGTTTAGAGGTGGGTATAGTGATCATTTTCCTGTTGCACTTATTTTTAAGCCAAATTTGACTGGAAATCCACTGAATTAGCCTACCTTCGCCCTCCCAAATCTGTTTTGGCAGATTCATTCTGAATAAGGATGTCCACTGGGAAAAACCAATTATTTAACCAAAAAATTCAAGTAATGAACAATTACGAATTAATGGTGATTTTTACACCGGTATTATCTGAAGAAGATTTTAA
>CAMBDE010000063.1 GCA_945865295.1 Chitinophaga pinensis
AAATGGCTTTAAATTTTAGTTAATTCTACTAAAACTTGTTAGTTTTTCTAACTACTCAAGTAAGCTATTCCTTTTTTTAAAGCCCATTTTTGCTGGTACCAAAAAAGAACGCTTAAAAATCAACTGTCCTCTTTCCAAACTTAGAAAATTTAATAACCCAGTACCTAGGCCTGCTGCATTTTCTTTTAAAATATAAAATATTGGCAAGGTTAGAGGATACTGTGCCTTACTAATAGTAGCAGGTGATGGTTTTGAAAAATAGCCTTTTTCAATGCATTGCGTACACTCTATCAAGCCTAATTTTACTTTTTTGCGCAATTCAATTTGCGCAGGATCATACCCATCTCCAATCCAGTTCATCCCCACAAAACCAATGGCATCCTCATGTGTAGCGATATAGTCTATCACTTCTCTACTTCCATTCGCAGCAACCACATTTTTGCCAAAAGAGGCATCTTTGACTAAACTATCTTTTAAAAAACGAATGATGCCTGTTAAATTATTTCCATCCATGACTACTTCTTTATTGGACTTCCCAATGAGTCTTTGACTTAAGTCATTTAAGCTAAATATAGAATCCTTTGCTGATTTATGAATCAATACCGCCACTGCATTGTAAGCAAGAATGGCAAAATTAGGATTGAAACTGAGGCTTTTTTTATAGTCAACTTGCTCCTGCTTATTTAAACCCCTGGTCACAAAAATCATCCTAGTGCTATCATTGGCTAAATCTTTGAAACAATCAATCTCTGATTTATAACTAGCCTCAATCTGAGCCTTAGGATTGCTTGCCAAAAAGACTTTTAACTGCTCCTCCATAAAGGGTCTAAAACTTTTCTCCACCGAGATGCGAATCAACCCTGAATTGGGGGTATCCATGGGCTTTTTGGACCCATTATTACACGAAACCAATAGAAGAAGGCAAATACATCCAATTAAAATGGGGCGCATAATTTGTACGTTGTCGTTTATTAGCATTAATAATCTTGTTTGATCGCTCTAAAGAGCCTGAATCCACCATAAACCAGACACAAAGTGCCAAAAATGAGTCTAAAATCATTGTCAATATTCAACACCATATCCATTTTGAAATACTTGGCGCCAAACAAGAGGCCACCAATTCCAAGAATCAGTGTAGACATGGAGAAGTCATAAATGCGTCTAAAAAAACGATAAGACCTTTCAGATTTTTCTCTTTCTTCCATATAGGATAATTTTGAGGAGCAAATTAAACAATTAACATGGTAACGATTTAAAAAATTATCTTTACAAACAAATTGAGTTCATGAGTAAACCTTCTTTACCACAAGGCACAAGAGATTTCAACGCAGCGACTGTTCAAAAAAGACAGTATATCTTCCAAACCATTCGGACGGTATTTGAATTATATGGATTTCAGCCACTGGAAACGCCTGCGATGGAACAGTTGGACACACTGATGGGAAAATATGGAGAAGAAGGAGATAAACTGATTTTCAAAATTTTAAATAACGGTTTAGACAACCCGCAAAAAGCAGCAGCTACAGGTGAAGGGTTTCAGAAAATATTGGAAGGAAAATCTAGTACGCAGATTACAGAAAGAGCATTAAGGTATGATTTAACTATTCCTTTCGCAAGGTATGTGGCCATGCATCATGGCGCACTTAGTTTTCCTTTTAAACGTTATCAAATTCAACCAGTTTGGAGAGCAGATCGACCTCAAAAAGGAAGATACAGGGAGTTCTATCAATGTGATGCGGATATTGTGGGGTCTGATAGTTTATTAAATGAAGTTGAATTAACTGCCATTTACTTAACAGTGTTTAAGCAACTGCAATTAGAAGTTGAATTAAAAATAAATAATCGTAAAATTTTATTAGGCCTTGCACAGGTTTGTGGTGGTGAGGATAAAATAATGGACTTGACAATTGCAATAGATAAATTAGATAAGATAGGCTGGGAAAAAGTAGCAGAAGAATTAGCGCATAAAGGGTTTACAGCTGCACAACAAATAACAATTCAAGCCTATTTAGAAATTAAAGGAACCAATGAAGCAAAATTAGCACAACTTAGTGCGCTACTCACTGGCAATGAAAATGCTGCAAAAGGAATTGAAGAAATACAATATGTTTTAGACTACCATGCACAAAGCGGATTGGCAAAAAATGTAGTGGCAGATTTTACTTTAGCAAGAGGTTTAAATTATTATACAGGATTGATATTTGAAGTAAAAGCAATCGACGCAGAGATGGGAAGTATTGGTGGCGGCGGAAGGTACAATGACTTAACAAGTTTATTTGGCGTTCCGAATATACCTGGCGTAGGCATTAGCTTTGGCGTGGATCGCATATACGATGTGCTAGAAGAAAAAAATCTTTTCCCTGATTCTGTAGAACAAACTACTAAAATATTATTTTTCAATTTAGGGGACGAAGAAGCAAAAGAAGCTTACCAATTAATGGCAACATTAAGAGCAAAAAAAATTGCTTGTGAAATCTACCCCGATAAGAGTAAATTCGACAAGCAATTTAAATATGCCGAAAAGAAAGGCATTCCAAATATCATCATCATCGGATCCGATGAATTGAGTAAAAAAGTATGTACCCTAAAAAACTTAACCACTGGGACGCAACAAACAATTCCGTTTGAAGCATTAGCATCAATGGAATTTTAAAACTTTCTAGTGGTTTTGTTTAGCCCAAAGTGAAGCATAGAACTCATCTTCTTTGATTGCTACAGGACCTGATTCTTTTTTGCCCATTAATTCTGTGCCTTGAACAAAAATACTAATAGACGCAACTGTCTTTCCGTCCGCTCTATTGAAAATTATCAATGCATCATAAGTTGCTAGATAGAAACTGTCTACCCCTTTTTTCTCAAGCATGATCGAACCCATCGCTGAATTAATCACCAAACTAGAATCTTCTATAGTTATGGTCACTTCGGCTACTGGACTTCCTTCTGCAAAAACATATTTTCCTAAATAATCATTCAATGGACTTGTTTGGGCATTTACTGACACGAATGCACCTATTAATATCAAGGTCAAAAAGCATAATTTTCTCATAATTGTTGATTTAAGTTTTGAGATGCCTAAATTAGGGTCTTTTATTGAGTTTTCAATGGAAATAATTGATTGTTAACAGACTGATCAAGTATCTTTGCAGCATGGAGCAAACAAGACCAAATATCAGGGCAGTAGAGGTCGCTGAGATTGAACGATTTATAGCAAAAATGGAAGAAAAACCATTTAGGGTAAAACAGATTGTGGAATGGTTATGGCAAAAACATGCACATAGCTTTGACGAAATGACCAATTTAAGCCTGGATTTACGTAAAAAATTAGTGGAGCACTTCACTTTACCAGCACTTTCGATTGATACCACTCAAATGAGTAGCGACGGTACCTTTAAAACAAGGTTCAGAACTTTTGACGACCATATGATTGAGGGAGTCCTTATTCCAACTACACTTCGCAAGACCGCTTGTGTGTCTTCTCAGATTGGTTGTAGTTTGAGTTGTAAATTTTGTGCTACAGGATATATGGAGCGAAGCAGGAATTTAAATTTTGATGAAATTTACGACCAAGTCGTGATGATCAAACAACAGGTTGAAAAAACCTATGATCAAAATTTATCTAATATCGTATTCATGGGTATGGGCGAGCCCTTATTGAATTATAAGAATGTCTTGAAGGCGATAGAAAAAATTACTTCGCCAGAAGGTTTAGGAATGAGTGCAAGACGTATCACTGTTTCCACTGCTGGAGTCGCAAAACAAATCAAGCAATTAGGCGACGATCAAGTGAAATTTAAATTGGCACTATCGCTTCATGCAGCCAATGATAAAAAACGTAATGAAATCATGCCCATTAATGAGAGTAACAATATTGAATCATTGATTGAAGCTCTTAATTATTTCTATAAAAAGACAGGCAACGAAATCACGTTTGAGTATATCTTATTCAAGGACTTTAATGATAGCGAAAAAGATGCGATGGAATTGGTTAAAATTTACAGACAGGTTCCTGCAGATTTAATCAACGTCATTGAATACAATGCCATTGATCGTTTTCCTTTTGACAAGCCTGATGAAGAAGGATTTGAGACCTTTGTAGAAATTTTACAAAAAAACAGAGTGAATGTTCGTATAAGAAGAAGTCGTGGTAAAGATATTGATGCGGCTTGTGGACAGTTAGCCAATAAAGACAATTAATAACGCATCCAATGAAAGCGAAAAGATCCGACAACTTTGACAAGTTTGCCAATAAGAAAAAAGGAAGCGCAGTTAAAGAAGAATATAGACAAGAAAAAAAACAAGCAAAAAAAGATGCTAGAGCTATTGGTGAAGCTGCGCGTCAAAGAAAAAAAGATATTGAAAGAGGCATTGCAGTTGAGCCTGTAGGAAATAATAAAAAAGCTGGCTTTGAAAAAAAAGGAGGCTACGATAAAAAAGAATTTGTAACTGGTCCTCCAAAATATTCCATCCCATTAAGAGCAAAATCTGCGCCATCAAAAGGACCTTCAAAAGGAGCGCCTAAAGGACCTTCGAAATCTGCTGATGTGCAACCCAAATATGGTGAGCTTCAAAAATCTGCAGGATCAAGATCTGCTGGACCAAGAGCCTCCGCTTCTAAAAGAACCCCAGAATCAATGGATCGCGCAGATGCAAAACGCACTGCAAGTATTGGAAAAGTCACTGCCAATGACGATATGCCCCACGAGCAAATGCCGCTTAACAAATACATTGCGCATGCTGGAACTTGTGGAAGAAGAGAAGCAGCAGAACTCGTTAAATCTGGTCATATCACAGTGAATGGAGATACGGTATTAGAGCCTGGCTATAAAGTACAATATAAAGATGTGGTTAGATTGAAAGGAAAAGTATTGCAATTGCAAGTCACTCCTGTTTATATTTTACTAAACAAACCAAAAGATTATATCTGTACCGCAAACGATCCAGAAGGCAGAAAGACAGTTTTGGATATCATTAAAAATGCGACAACACAAAGAATGTTTCCTGTAGGCAGATTAGATAGAAACACCACAGGCGTTTTAATATTAACCAATGATGGTGACTTGGCACAAAAGCTAACGCATCCATCTTATGAGATTAAAAAAATCTACGAAGTCACTTTAGACAAGCCTGTAACCAAGGCGGACATGGAGTCTATTGCGGCAGGTGTTGATTTAGAAGATGGATTCATTGCTGCAGATGCCGTAAGTTATTTATCCAATACTTCTAAAAATGTAATTGGTATTGAAATTCATAGTGGAAGAAACAGAATTGTAAGAAGAATTTTTGAACACCTTGGATACGATGTAAGACATTTGGACAGGGTCATGTTCGCCAATTTAACCAAGAAGAATGTGGATAGAGGCAAGTGGCGTTTCTTAGCAGAAAAAGAAGTACGCACATTGAAGTTTCTAAATAAGTCATTTACAAGAAAAGCAAGCAAGTAGGGATGTTAGATATATTATTTGAGGACGATGACCTAATTGTGATTAATAAACCTGCTGGTGTATTAAGTATTCCAGATCGTTTTGGCAAAACACTTTCTATAAAGTCCCTTTTACAAGATAAATACGGTACTATTTTTACGGTGCACCGTTTGGATCAAGCAACAAGTGGGCTTATTATTTTTGCAAAAAATGCAGAAGCACATAAAGAACTAAGCCTTTTATTTGAAGGCAGGACGATTGAAAAAAAATACCTTGGCTTGGTGGTGGGCCGTCCCGAACAAAGTGGAAGTATTGATGGAAGCATTATGGAACATCCAGTCAAAAAGGGACAGATGTACATTCATGTAAAAGGAAAAGTGGCATTGACCACCTATGATGTTGTGACTTACTACAAACGTTACGCCTTGGTTTCATTTCAAATTCATACAGGAAGAACCCATCAAATTAGGGTGCACGCAAGACATATGGGACATCCCATTATTGCAGATGAAATTTATGGTGATGGTGAAAAATTACTACTCTCTAGTATCAAGAAAAAGAATTTCAAATTAAGTAAATCCGAAGAAGAAGAAAAGCCACTATTAGCAAGACACGCCTTACATGCGCATACTTTAAAACTTGTTTTTAAAGAAAAGGCCTTTGCTTTTGAAGCACCACTTCCTAAAGATTTGGCAGCAACGATTAAGCAATTAGATAAATGGAATGCCGCTTAATTATTTTTTTTGCTTGTAGATCACACCATCTTTCATTACAAAATTGACCTGTCCCATTACATTTACATCTTTTGTTGGGTCGCCATTTACAGCAATGATATCTGCTAATTTATTTGGTTCAATACTTCCTAGTATATTTTGAGTGCCCATCAAATCTGCGGCGTTCCATGTTGCTGATTGTATTGCTTCTAATATAGGCATACCTGCCTCAGTCATGTATACAAATTCTTTCCAATTTATACCATGTGCATACACACCGGCATCGGTACCAAATGCAATTTTTACACCTGCTTTATACGCTTTTGAAAAAGTATTTTGAATTTTTGGTCCAATTTCCAACGCTTTTTTAGTCACCATTGGTGGAAAGTAACCTGGAATTTTTGCAGAGTCTGCTGCTGATTTTCCTGCAATAATAGTGGGCACTAAATAAGTGCCATATTGCACCATGAGTGGAAATACGGATTCATCCATTAAAGTACCATGTTCAATAGAATTTACGCCGCCACGTATCGCTCTTTTCATAGCTTCTACACCATGACAATGCGCCGCTACTTTAAATCCATAATCTTTGGCTGCGGCAACAATTGCTTTTACTTCTTCTTCTGTAAATTGGGGATTCTCCCCGCTCGAAGCCATACTTAATACTCCACCACTTGCTGTAATTTTGATTAAGTCTGACCCATCTTTATATCTTTGTCTTACTGCTTTATAAGCATCTTCAACACCATTTACAACGCCTTCTTTAGGACCTGGATCACCCATTAAATCAGGTCTATAATTATTGGTAGGATCGGCGTGACCTCCTGTTGTGGCAATTGATTTTCCAGCAGTAAAAATACGAGGACCAACTACATACCCTTTTTGAATGGCTTTACGCATAGCAATATTTGCACCAGAGCCTCCCAAGTCGCGAACAGAAGTAAATCCCGCCATTAAATCTCTTTCAGCAAAACGAAGTGACCCATAAGCAATATCTGCTTGACTTTGAGTAAAGCCTTCTAGATATCTATTGGGATTGGTTTCATTTTCTATATGCACATGCATATCCATTAATCCTGGCATCACAGTGCTATTTTTTAAATCGATTCTCTTATCGTTAGATCCTGCATTCACATAGCCATCCAACACTTCCAAAATTTTATTTCCTTCTACCACGATCGTTTTTGAAGTCAGTAATTTAGCAGTCTTTGCATCGACCAATTTTCCACATTGAATAAATGTTTTTTGGGCTGACACTGTAAAATGAAAAGAAGCAATTAGTAAAAACAGCGATAATTTTTTCATGAAATAAGGATTTATATAAACTAAATATACAAAAAATCCCCTCCATTTTATGTTAGGGGATGAATAGACTTTTAACACATTATGCTGGATGATTCGCCTCGGTATATAAATCTAATAAGCCGTCGGGTAATACAACATCCACTAGCTTTTTTGCATGGTCTACCCCTTTAAGGCTCTCCTCATGTAAAGGAATATAGGCTTCCTGACCTTGGTATAAGATGGTCACCATGAGTTGATGAGGTTGTTCTATCACTTCTTCTATCTTTCCTAATTCAATTCCTTTTTCAACTACCATATAACCCAATAAAGAAAGTGGTGAACTTTTATCCACTAGCAATTGAAACTCGGCTTCTGGCAGCCATACTTTTTTCCCAATCAAAATACCACAGGCTTCTCTGGTAGTAATGCCTTCTACTTGTAAATGGGTTAAACTTTCTGTTTTAGCAGACGCGGACTGTATAAAATAGGGAATAAAACTGGCTGCATTTTTTTCAATAAAAATGGCGTCAATCCCTTTAAAGTGAATGGGTGTGCCCAAGGCATGCTCTAAAATAAGATGGCCTGTTAGACCATGTGCTGCCACTATTTTTCCGATATGGATATATTCACTCATACACAAATTTAGTAAATGATTGGACGATAAAAAAACCTCCCGAAATTCGGGAGGTTGAATGCTATTGAATCTTAATTAAGTTAAAGACTAGTTTATTCTGCAGCAGGAGCTTCTTCAGCAGCCGCTTCTGCAGCTGGTGCTTCAACTTCAGCTACTACTTCTGGAGCTGCTTCCTCAGCAACAACTTCTGCAGTTACTTCTTCAGCTACTACTTCTGGAGCTGCTTCTTCAGCAACAACTTCTGCAGGTGCTTCAGCAACTGGTTCAGCTACTTTCTTAACTACTGGTACATACACTTTTTTAGCAGCTTGTGCTTTTTTGTGTGAATCAGATTTAGAAGCAATTGATGTTTCATGCTCAGCATACCAAGATTCAAACTTAGTCATTGCAGTTGCATCATCAAATAAACCTAATTTAACACCACGTAATAAGTGTTTTAAATAAAGTACTCCTTTGAAAGATAAAATTCTGCGAACGGTGTCTGTAGGTTGAGCACCTTTGTTTAACCACTCTAAAGACTTTTGACGATCTAAATTGATTGTCGCTGGAACTGTTAAAGGATTGTAAGTACCAATTTTCTCGATGAATTTACCATCTCTTGGTGCGCGTCCGTCAGCCACTACTATAAAGTAGAAAGGCCTTTTTTTACTACCGTGACGTTGTAGTCTCATTTTTACTGCCATGTTAAATAGAAATTTATAGGCGTTAACAAATAGGGTTAAGGGGAGCAAAGATAAAATAAATTACTGAACTCGCCCAATTAAATGGAATAAGAAAGCAAAATTGGACAAAAAAGCTGAAAATCAACAACTTAAGCCTCATTTAGCTCTAATTATCTTCTCATTCCAGGCATTTTGCTTGCCATGGCCGCACCCGCAGGACCACTCATTGTCTTCATCATTTGTTTCATTTGGTCAAACTGCTTAATAAAGGCATTGATTTCTGCCAGGTCTTTTCCTGCGCCTTTTGCGATTCTTGCTTTTCTACTTGGTGTTAAGGTATCTGGATTCCTTCGCTCTATTAAAGTCATTGATTGAATGATGGCTTCAACCCCTTTGAATGCGTCTTCTTTGATATCAATATCTTTAATACTTTTTCCAACTCCCGGTATCATTCCCATTAAATCTTTCAGATTACCCATTTTTTTGATCTGCTGAATTTGGGTTAAAAAATCCTCAAAATCAAATTGATTTTTTCGAATTTTCTTCTCTAATTTTTTCGCTTCAACCTCGTCAAATTGTGCTTGTGCTTTTTCAACCAAAGAGGTAATATCTCCCATCCCTAAAATTCTTTGGGCCATCCTCTCAGGATAAAAAATATCTAAAGTATCCATCTTCTCGCCACTACTCATGAACTTAATTGGCTTGTTCACCGTATACTTAATAGATAAAGCTGCTCCACCTCTTGTATCACCATCTAATTTTGTTAAAACAACACCAGTAAAATCTAATCGGTCGTTGAAAGTCTTTGCAGTATTGACTGCATCCTGCCCTGTCATTGAGTCTACAACAAATAAAATTTCTTGTGGCTGAATGGCAGATTTAATATTTGCGACTTCGTTCATCATCATTTCGTCTACAGCAAGACGACCTGCAGTATCGATGATAATAACATTTTTATTATTTTGTTTTGCGTATGCAATTGCATTTTGCGCAATAGAAACCGCATCTTTATTTTCACGCTCTACAAAAATATCTACCCCAATTTGTTCTGCTAAGACCGTCAACTGATCCATTGCAGCAGGACGATAAATATCGGCAGCAACCAATAAGGGAGATTTTTTTTGCGCTTTAAAATAATTGGCTAGTTTTCCAGAAAAAGTGGTCTTACCACTACCCTGCAAACCTGCTACTAAAATGATGGTTGGGTTTTTTGAAGTATCCAATAAACTTGCTTCCGAACCCATCAATGCAGTTAGTTCATCCTGCACTATTTTAACCATCAATTGACCAGGGCTAATGGCATTGATTACTTTTTCACCAACCGCTTTTTCTTTAATACTATCTGTAAATTCCTTGGCAATTTTAAAGTTCACATCGGCATCTAACAAGGCTTTTCTGATATCTTTAAGGGTATTGGCCACATTCAATTCGTTGATGCGGGATTGGCCTTTTAGGTGTTTAAACGCTGATTCTAATTTTTCACTTAGTGCATTGAACATAGGACTGTCTTTATAGTTTGCAAAGATAAGTTATCAAAGGCACTGAAAATCAGGGGATAAAATTGAAAAAAAATAATTACTAGAAAGCTTTCTAAATACCTATTTTTTGTCATAATTAATTGATTATCAGTATAAATAGATAGATCTACCCTACTTGTTTATAAGTCTTTACAGTTTGTTAACGAATTAAGTGACTAAAATACTTGGAGGCATGCTTTTATTTGATATTATTGCATCAAACGATGCCCTAAATAGGGCAGATTGATATTATGAGTAAAAAATTACTATTTACACTTGAATTTCCGGTTAGATGTTCTCCTGCAATCTTATTTGAATTCCTCTCCAC
>CAMBDE010000064.1 GCA_945865295.1 Chitinophaga pinensis
TGTGAGGAATGGACATTAACCGAGAAATTAGACCACGAAAAAGATATTACGGGTATGTTCATGAGTGGACATCCTTTAGACCATTATAATTTTGAATTGAAGCATTACGCTTTCACACCTATTAATGAATACAACGAGGTCAAAGATAACCTCATTAGTTTCCCCAATAACCTTGGAAAAAACTTTAAGCTAGCAGGTTTAGTGACAGAAGTACAACACCGAATCACCAAAACAGGAAAAAACTTTGGTTCATTTGCGATTGAAGACTTTACAGGCAAGACAGACTTTATATTATGGAGCGAGGATTATGTAAAATTTCAGAATTATTTAGAAGTGGGACAAAAAGTCTGTATCAATGGCTCCTTTAGAAACAGATTCAACCAACCTAATAATTTTGAATTTAAGTTACAGAATATGTCCCTATTAGAAACAGTGAAGCAAATGCAAACCCGAACGGTGGAACTGAGTTTGCATCCAGCGAACCTAAGGGCCGATATGATAGATTTTTTTGAAAAGAATATCAAAGCAAACCCAGGGAGGACATCTCTAAAAATCACTTTTGTAGAACCAAGGGAGCAACTTGCTGCAAGTTTATTGACGATTGAGAAAGGCTTTTTAGTGAACGATGACTTTGTTCAGTTCCTAGACCTGAACCCAGAATTGAATGTTCAAGTGAAACTAGCCAACTAATTGTCCCCAATGAGGGATATTAAAGTGGAAAAGTCAAGATGGCAGATATTAAAGTTTGGAGCTAATTTTGTACTACTACAATTAAGAACAAGAAAAATATAAAAATACAATTATGGCATTAGAATTCACAGACGCGAACTTTCAACAAACAGTGATTGAGAGTGATAAATTAAGTGTAATCGATTTTTGGGCAGAATGGTGTGGACCATGTCGTGCAATTGGACCAGTTATCGAAGAATTAGCTGTTCAGTACGAAGGCAAAGTGAATATTGGCAAAGTGAATGTGGATGTGAATCCTAATTTAAGCATGAATTTTGGTATCACTTCAATTCCTGCTATCCTTTTTGTAAAAGGAGGAGAAGTAGTAGATAAGCAAATTGGTGCCGTTCCAAAGGCTGTTTTAGACAAGAAGATCCAATCTCATATGTAATTGAAATAACGACTTTATTGAAATCCTGCTCCTTCAACCGAGTGGGATTTTTTATGTACGCTAATCAAAAAAATAACAATAATTTAATTACCTTCCTTTCCTAAATTAACCCAATGGATAGATTCCAAGGCCTAATTGGCATTGTATTGATTTTAATGATTGCTTTTTTGTTTTCTAACAATAAAAAAAACATCAATTATCGCTTAGTATTGAGTGGATTAGCCCTTCAGTTAACCATTGGTATTTTGATCTTAAAAATACCTGCCATTACTAAGTTTTTTCAGATTTTAGGTAAAGGGATGGGGAAAATCGAGGAATTTGCACGTCAAGGTGCGGCATTTGTATATGGTGGGGTTGCCGCGATGGGGCCTGCTGGCGCAACTGATTTTACCAATGGTGGATTTGTGTTTGCTTTCAACGTGACTGCGACCATTATATTAGTATGTGTTTTAGTGGCCTTATTCTATCATTTTGGCATTATGCAACGCATTATATCGGTGATTGCAAAGGCAATGAATTTTATTATGCGTGTGAGTGGCGCAGAAGCATTAAGCAATGTGGCTAGTGCATTTGTTGGACAAGTAGAAGCGCAAGTGATGATTCGTCCCTATTTACCAACCATGACCAAAAGTGAAATTTTAGCAAGCATGAGCGGAAGCTTAGCTTGTATTGCTGGTGGTATACTTGTGGTGTATGCGAATATGGGTGCACAAGCCGGTATGGACTTAGCACCAAAATTAATTACTGCAAGTTTGATGGCCGCTCCAGGTGCCTTGGTGATTGCAAAAATATTATTTCCTGAGACAGAAGCTTCTCAAACAATGGGGAAAGTCACTTTAGAAGTGAAGAGTCAATATAGTAACACCATCGACGCCATTACACATGGAGCTGGAGATGGATTTAAAATTGCCATGAACGTGATTGCCATGTTGATTGGATTTATTGCATTAATCGCATTGGTTGACTGGAGCTTATTAAAAATTGGACATCTTTTTAGCGCCAATGTAGATTTAAGCTTGAACTTTATTTTTAGCAAATTATTTTACCCAATGGCTTGGGCCATGGGCATACCAAATGTAGATGTGCAGAATGCAGCGACCTTACTTGGTCAAAAATTAACCATCAATGAATTTGTTGCGTTCAAAAGTTTAACCAGCAAAGTCATCCCAATTGTAACAGAGAAAGGTTTGTTGATTGTAAGTATTGCCATTTGTGGTTTTGCCAATTTCAGCAGTGTAGGTATGTTAATTGGTGGTATTGGAGAACTAGCACCTTCCCGTCGTAAAGACCTTGCTGAATTAGGCCTTAAAGCCTTACTAGCTGGAACCTTAGCTTCTTATTTGTCTGCAAGTATTGCAGGTATTTTAATTGGGTAAGATTTGTTTACCGGTAGTAGAATCAAGGTTAAAGCTTAGCTTAAATATTGATAAAGAGTTTAAACATAAGATGGTAATCAAGCCCTTATTAAGTAACTTTGTGGCTTAATTTCATCGTTTATGAATAAGGCGCAAATTCAAGTGTTGGTGGATGCTCAAGAAGACCTTACTTTAAAAGCTATCGGTCAAAAAATCTTGCAAAACGAACGCATCAGTTTTGAGGATGGCGTTGCCTTGTTCGAAAAATCATCCCTTCCCTATGTAGGTGCATTAGCCAACTGGAAAAGAAATGAATTGCATGGCGACCTTACTTATTTCAATCGAAATTTTCATATCGAACCTACCAATGTTTGTGTTTTCTCTTGTAAGTTTTGTTCTTATTCAAAATTATATGCCCATAAAGAGGAAGGATGGGAATTAACGATAGATCAAATGATGGATATCGTAAAATCTTATGATGGCAAACCAGTGACCGAAGTGCATATTGTGGGTGGAGTGCATCCTAAATTAACCTTAGCATTTTTCTTGGACTTAATGCGCGCTATCAAAGCACATCGCCCAGAATTACATATCAAAGCATTTACACCAGTTGAATTGGATTATATGTTCCGTAAAGCAAAAGTGTCTATTCAAGAAGGAATGCGTTTAGCACACGAAGCAGGATTGGATTCTTTACCAGGTGGTGGTGCCGAAATTTTTCATCCGGATATTCGTACCATTATTTGTGATGATAAAGTGGATGCGAATGGCTGGTTGGAAATTCACCAAACAGCACATGAACTTGGCATGCATAGTAATGCTACTTTATTATATGGCCATATCGAAAAATATGAACACCGTATAGACCATATGGAACGCCTTAGACAATTACAAGATCAAACAAAAGGATTCAATACATTTATTCCACTTAAGTTTCGCAACAAGGACAATGCAATGCATGATGTGCCAGAATCAACCATGCTCGAAGATTTAAAAATGTATGCTATCTCGAGATTGTACTTGGATAATTTCCCGCATGTCAAAGCTTACTGGCCCATGTTAGGTCGTCAAGTTGCTCAATTGACATTGTGTTATGGCGTGAATGATATTGACGGAACAATTGATGATACCACTAAGATTTATTCCATGGCTGGTAGCGAAGAACAAAATCCTGCTATGACGACTTTGGAATTGGTAAGACTTATCAAACAAGCAAAAAGAACCCCAATCGAAAGAGGCACTTTATACAATGTGATCCAAGATTTTAGTTTGGTAGATGAAGCAACTATAGAAGCTTAAATTAACATTCCGCTAATCCAATTGGAATCTGCATGGCCAATCCACCGTCTGCAGTCTCTTTGTATTTTACATTCATATCCAAAGCTGTTTGCCACATAGTGTGTATCACTTTGTCTAAACTAACCAAGGCATAATCTGGTTTACTTTGTAATGCTAATTGCGCAGCAGTAATGGCTTTGATCGCACCCATGGTATTTCGTTCAATACATGGAATCTGAACCAATCCACCCACCGGATCACAGGTTAATCCTAAATGATGTTCCATCGCAATCTCTCCTGCCATTAAAACTTGTCGTTGGTTACCGCCTAATAATTCTGTCAATCCTGCTGCAGCCATCGCAGAGGAAACACCAATCTCTGCTTGACATCCACCCATTGCTGCAGAAATGGTCGCACCGTTTTTAAATAAAATACCAATCGCATTCGCAGTCAATAAAAAACGATGAATGTCTTGTTGACTTCCTTTATTACAAAAATTAATCGCGTACATTAAAACTGCAGGTATCACACCGGCAGCACCATTGGTGGGTGCAGTCACTACCCTACCAAAACTTGCATTCTCTTCGTTCACGGCCAATGCAAAACAACTTACCCAATCTAGTATATAAGAAAAGTCACCTCCACCAATTTGAATTTGTTGCATCCACTGCTCAATATTTTTAGAATTTGAATCAGTCACTAAATCACCTTCAAGATTACTTTCTGTAACAGTCTTATCCGCGTCATTGTCTTTCTTTAATAATTTAGCATTCAAATCATGCGCTCTTCTGTGTACTTGTAATCCACCTGGCAAAATACCTTCTGCATGCACGCCTTTATAAATACAATCCAACATCGTCTTCCATAAACGATCCAGGCCTTCCTCTAAAGCTTGCTCCGTATGTAATTGTTTTTCATTTTCTTTTACAATATCAGAAATAGGTAAACCTGTTTTGATACACCAATGAATTAAATCATTGGTTGAAAAAAAATTAAATGGCACTTCGATATTGGTTTCCTTTTTATCTTCTATTAAATGCCCTAGCTCTAAGCCATCTTCTGATGCTTCTGTTTCTATAAATCCACCTCCAACCGAATAATAAGTATAGGTTTTTACTGCATCTTTTAATTCAACCACAAATTGCATCGCATTGGGATGGTAGGGCAAACTTTTATCCTTCAAAAAAACTAAATGATTGTTGTAATCAAATTGAACAGATTTTACGCCATCTAATAAAATGGTTTGCGCATCTTTAATAGCTTGCACTTTTTGCGCAATCAAACGCGTATCAGTTGTGACAGGATCTTCGCCCTGTAATCCCATTAAAATAGCCGTATCTGTTCCGTGTCCCTTTCCAGTTTTAGCCAAAGAACCATAGAGGTATACATGCAATGCATTGATATTTTTGATATCAGATACCGCACTAACCCTTTTGATCATATGCTTTGCCGCCAACCAAGGCCCTAGAGTATGTGAGCTTGAAGGTCCTACACCAATTTTAAACATATCAAATACAGAGATGAACTTTTCCATAAGTAAAACAAATTTAAGTGAGTTTACAGTAGATATGCACAATTGGGGCATAATTTAATGCTAAATGCAAGGTAAAAAGGATGGCTGTTTGATAATAATTTGCGAAATTCGAGTTACAAATAATACTCCATGGAATTATCTTCTCTTTTAAACAGATTTAGTGAACCAGAAACTTTAAAAATGGCCAAATTAGGTCGTGAACTAAGGGCATCAGGTGTTGATGTAATTGACCTAAGCTTGGGTGAGCCAGATTTTGACACGCCTCAGCATATTAAAGATGCAGCCATCAAAGCCATCAATGATAACTGGAGTCACTATACCCCAGTTGCAGGTTTTTTAGATTTAAGAGAAGCTGTTTGTACAAAATTAAAAAGAGATAATAATTTAGATTATACCCCTGATCAAATCATCACATCTACTGGTGCGAAGCAAAGTTTAGCAAATGCAATATTGGCTTTAGTAGATGAAGGTGAAGAAGTGATTATCCCAACACCTTATTGGGTGACTTATTCTGAATTGGTAAAAATTGCGCGTGGTAAAGTGGTTGAAATCAGAACCACAGTAGAAGCTGGATTCAAAGCTACGCCAGCACAAATAGAAGCAGCGATCACTCCAAAGACAAAAGTGTTCATGTTCTCTTCTCCATGTAATCCTTCTGGTGCAGTATACAGCAAAGCAGAATTGGAAGCATTGGCGAACCTGTTTAAAAAATATCCTCAAATCACCATCTTATCGGATGAGATTTATGAATACATCAACTTTATTGGTAAGCACGAAAGCATTGCACAATTCTCTGAGATCAAAGATCAAGTGATTGTAATCAATGGATTGAGTAAAGGATTTGCAATGACCGGTTGGCGTTTAGGTTATACCGCATCCAATATTACTTTAGCAAAAGCGATGGAAAAATTACAAGGTCAATTTACATC
Organism: Chitinophaga pinensis; assembly: GCA_945865295.1. GTDB lineage: Bacteria > Bacteroidota > Bacteroidia > Chitinophagales > Chitinophagaceae > Sediminibacterium > Sediminibacterium pinensis_A. The sequence goes on from CAMBDE010000064.1 coordinate 6,217, forward strand.
TGGAACTTCTTCTATTACCCAGAAAGCTGCTGTGGCTGCCTTAGTAGGCGATTTAAAACCATCCATCGCAATGACAGAAGAATTTACACGTCGTCGTACGGCAACTTTAGCATTGGTGAATGCCATGCCTGGATTTAAATGTTTTGCACCCGAAGGCGCATTCTATGTATTCCCAGATGTGAGTAGTTATTATGGTAAATCTGATGGCAAGCAAACCATAACCAATGCCTCAGACTTTAGCATGTTCTTATTGAATACGGCGCATGTATCTTCTGTAATGGGCGATGCATTTGGCGAACCACATTGTGTACGTTTCTCTTTTGCAAATAGTATGGAAAACATTGAAAAAGCTTGGGCTAGAATCAGAGCAGCATTGGCTACTTTAAAATAAAACTCATTTAAAAATAGATTTAGAAGCGTTACACTTGTAGCGCTTCTTTTTTTGTAGTAATTTTAATCTAATTATGACGCCCGAAAAATTTCAAATGTTTGAAAATCGATTGCTTAAAAATTATAAGCATCGTTTAAAACAAGCAAAGCGACTTAATGTTTCTTGCTGGAGACTCTATGACCATGACTTGCCAGAATTTCCCATTTGTGTGGAATTGTATGAGGAGTACATTTATATTGCAGAATACAACAGAAGACATGCACTCACCGACGAGGAACATGAAATTTGGTTTGAAGAAACCAAAAAAATCATTTCCAATATGACGGGTATTCCAATTGACAAGATGTATGTGAAATTACGCAAGCGTATGTCACATCGCGAAGGACAATACGAAAAAGAAGCAGTTACGGAATCAAAAATAATCACTGTACAAGAAAATGGATTACAATTTTTAGTCAACCTAACCGACTATTTAGATACTGGTTTATTTTTAGACCACCGCGTCACCAGAGAAATGGTACAAGCAGAGGCAAAGGATACCCATTTTTTAAACTTGTTTAGTTACACAAGTTCCTTTTCTGTGTATGCTGCAAAAGCAGGTGCAAAATCAGTGACCTCGGTCGACTTATCTAAAACCTATTTAAGTTGGAGTGAAGATAATTTTAAACTCAATCAAATACCCCCATCTTCGGCCTATCAATTTATACATGCAGACGTCAAACAATATTTAAAAACATTGCCCGTAAATTATTATGATTTAGTAGTGATGGACCCTCCTACATTTAGCAATAGTAAAAGAATGAAGGATATTTTAGACATTCAAAGAGACCATGTAGAATTGATCAATGATATGCTAAAAGCAATGAAGCCAGGAGGCGTCTTATATTTTAGCACCAACTTTACGCAGTTTATCATTGACGCCGAACAAATAAAGAGTGATCAAATTAAAGACATCACCAAGGCCACTACGCCATTTGATTTTGAAGGAAGATTAAAACGTTGGTGTTATAAAATTATAAAGCCGCTCTAATTGCTTTATCCAATTCCAAAACTTGTGGAATCAACATTTGTTGATTGTTATTTTCAATCACATAATCGCATAAGCGCATTTTGATTGTATCTGATATTTGATGTTGCATACGCACTTCTACTTGCTCTTTTGAAACGCCATCTCTTTGCATGACTCTTTGTATTCTTAATGACAAGGGTGCAGTCACACCTATGACTTTAAATAAACCATCTGCAGCAGCTGATTCAAAAATCAATGCAGCTTCTTTAATCACATAAGGACTGGTTTGTTTTGCAGCCCAATCTTTTGCTGCTTGAATGGTCACTGGATGCACAATCACATTCAATAATTGTAATTGATAGGGATCATTGAAAACAATGGCTGCTAATTTTTCTTTTTGCAATCCTGATGCATCGTAAATACTTGAACCAAATTGTTCAATTAATTTAGCTTTCATCTCAGGACTAGTTTGCATGATATGTTTAGCTGCTTCATCGGCATTGAACACAGGGATACCGAGGGTAGTAAATATTTTTGCTACCACTGATTTGCCTGAGCCAATCCCTCCTGTTAAACCAATCATTGTTGCCATAAGCAGTTCAAAAAAAATCCGAAATCAGTTTCCAATTGTTTGGAGGCTAATTTCGGATTGTATCATTTAAATCATTGTCTTATTTGTTGATCGCTTGAGACCACTCTAAGCTAATAGAAGATCTTTCAATCTTTAAATAACTTCCTGGGCTCACTTCCAATTGAATGGTATTGTCTTCGTTCACCTTATTGATTGTGCCATGAATACCTGCAATGGTAACTACTTTATCACCCTTCTGCATTGTATCAATAAACTTCTTTTGCTCTTTTGCTTTTTTAGCTTGTGGGCGGATCATGAAAAACCAGAAAACCAAGATAATACCACCTAACATGATCAATTGAAAAGTTCCACCTTGTTGTGGCGCTTGTAATAAAATTTGTGTCATTTTGTTTTGTTTATGTTTTAAACTTGAATACAAAGATAGTGTAAACCAATTACTTTGCTTTGTGACTTATCTTTTGAATTTGACCATTTGCCACTAATTCTTTGTGGATGCTATCCAAAATACCATTGACAAAATGGCCACTTTGTTCGGTACTGTATTCCTTTGCAAGATCAATGTATTCGTTGATGGATACTTTTGTAGGAATGGTATCAAAATAAAGCAATTCACAAACGCCCAATCTTAATAAAATCATATCAATCATTGCAATACGTTCTGGATCCCAGTTTTTTAATTTAGGTACAATCAAAGACTCTGTCACATCCTTCTTCTCAATGGCTGTTTGCAATAAATCTTTAGCAAACTTCATCTTCTCATCCCCCACTAAATCTAAGAAATCGACTGATCCTGGCTTTTGAAAATAATTCAACATAAAACCAATAATCATATCCCCATCATCATCCCAATTGGAAAAATGGGACTCAATGGTTTCAATGGTATTACTAGACTTCAAAATCAGTTCTCCAAAAATGAACTTTAAAATAGCGGTATCCTGGGCTTTTTCTCTACTTTCCTCAAGAATATAAGCCTTGTATTCTGGAGACTCCACCAATTGACGAAATATGGATTTAACCATGTCATTGTCAATCCATTGTTGTGGCTTCACTATCTCGATGGCTTTTTTGAATTTTTCGGATTCAAGGGTTTGCCAAACAATACTGTTTCCGGCTAATTTGATATTGACAGCTAAATCTGCTTGATTGGGAAGGTTTTTAGAGGCTCTCTGTAAGGCCTCAATCTCTGCATAACCTGCAATTTGATGCATTAAATGAACTAGGTAAACGAATAAATTACGGGACTTATCAAACTCTTTTTGAAGTAAACCAGCTGCAGTTGAGACATTTTGAGCGTCTAGCATGTACATGACCTGCATTACTTTGATTCGGATATTTCTTCGGTTCATCATAATTATAAGAGCTATTGGGGTTGCAAATCTATAATAAAATTGCTTAAAACTGCCATTTTTGGCATTAATTTGCGTCCTTGTAACAAAATTACAAGCAGAACTGAAATTTTGACCTATCTATTTGCTTTTAAGACAGATGGCATGGTTATAGCAGTTATTTTAATACCTTTATTAATCAATTAAAAAGATAAACTATGGCTAAGAGTTCGGCAAAAAAATTAAACATTACCCCGCTACATGACAGAGTAATTGTTATGCCTGCCGCTGCTGAAGAGAAAACAGCTGGTGGAATCATCATCCCAGATACTGCAAAAGAGAAGCCACAACGTGGAACAGTTGTAGCTGCTGGTCCTGGTAAAAAAGATGAGCCTGTAACTGTAAAAGTGGGTGAAACTGTATTATACGGCAAATATGCTGGTACAGAAATCCAAATAGAAGGTCAAGACTTATTGATCATGCGTGAAAGTGATATCCTTGCAATTGTTTAATTGTTAGGAAGAATTTTATTTAAGAATTTAAAAAATAACTGATTATGTCTAAAATGATTTTTTTCGACTTAGAAGCGAGAAATAAAATGAAAAAAGGGGTTGACACTTTAGCCAACGCCGTGAAAGTAACTTTAGGACCAAAAGGTCGTAACGTGGTGATTGAAAAGAAATTTGGATCACCTTCTATTACTAAAGATGGTGTT
>CAMBDE010000065.1 GCA_945865295.1 Chitinophaga pinensis
AAATACTTGGAGGCATGCTTTTATTTGATATTATTGCATCAAACGATGCCCTAAATAGGGCAGATTGATATTATGAGTAAAAAATTACTATTTACACTTGAATTTCCGGTTAGATGTTCTCCTGCAATCTTATTTGAATTCCTCTCCACCGCTTCTGGTTTACAAGAATGGTTCGCTGATAGAGTTGACGAATGGGAAAATGTTTTCAGTTTTTCATGGAATGGCGGCACCCCAGACAAGGCAGAAATTTTAGATCAAGAAGAAAATAAATTCATTCGTTTTAGATGGTTACACAGCGAAAAGAATGAATACTTTGAGTTTAGTATTGAAAAAACAGAAATTTCAAATCAAACCGTATTGATCATCAAGGATTTTGCGGAGAAAAATGAGATCAAAGACCAAAGTCAACTTTGGGGTTATCAAATCAAAGAGCTATTTTATAGAATAGGTAGCTAGCACTACAATTTTGTTCAAAAAATTAGACATACTAATTCTCAGGGCTTTTATAGGACCCTTTTTGGCAGCATTGACTATTTCTATATTCGTGCTGACCATGCAATTCTTTTGGCTATATATTGACGATCTAGTTGGAAAGGGATTGGATACATTTATCATTTTGAAATTAGTTGGACTTGTATCTATCAGCATGTTGACCACAGCCATCCCCTTGGCATTGCTTTTTTCTTCGATCATGACATTTGGAAATTTGGGTGAAAGTTTTGAACTCGTCGCCATCAAATCCGCTGGTATCCCCTTGGTTCGTTTCATGCGACCACTTTTTATTTTTGCTATATTCCTAGCAGGTATCGCTTTTTTATTAGCCAATAATATTATTCCCGTCTCTCAAATGCGGCTGACTACTTTGAAATATGAAATCATTATATCCAAACCCGCTATTGATTTAAAAGAAGGTGTTTTTTATGATAAAATTGATGGTTATGTGATTAAATTAGGCAAAAAAGAGGCCAATGATAGTGTGATCAATGATATCGTTATTTTTGAAAAAAGATTTGGACTGCAGGACAATATGATTACGGCAAAGTCAGGCGTGATGCGCGTTACACCTGATAAAAAGTTTTTAGAGTTTATATTGTACAATGGTTGGCGTTACCAAGAAAAAGGCTACCGAGCGACGACCAATACCGAATTTACAAGACTCAATTTTAAAGAATATAAAAAAGTTTTTGATCTGAAAAGTTTTCAGATGAACAAAACGGTGGATGTCATTTATGACCCAAAAATGTTGAGCGTTAGGCAATTGGGGAAAGCTATTGACTCCATTCAATTGATGGATAGTTTTTTTATCAAAAAAACACAATCAGAAATCTATCCTTATTTGAAATTTATGTTTTATAAGGATAGTGCCACATTATTTAAAGGGTATCAGCCTGCCCAAATCAAGACTTTTGATGCGATCATTCCAAAAGAAGAACGTTATAATATTGTTGAATCGGTTGCTTACCAATTCTCCTCTATGCAAAATAATTTAGCAAGCTTGGTGACAATATATAAAGAGCAGCAACACGCTGAAACAATGCACGCTATTGAATGGCATCGAAAGTTCACACTCTCATTTGCTTGTATCGTATTATTTTTAATTGGAGCGCCATTAGGAGCGATCATTAGAAAAGGAGGATTGGGCGCTCCTATGGTTTCAGCGATTGCCTTTTTTGTTGTCTTTTTCTTACTCAATAATTTTGGAGAGAAACTAGCCACGTCTGGGCAATGGTCGGTATATGCTGGCATGTGGTTGTCTAGTCTCTTTTTAATCCCCGTTGGCCTATTCTTAACCTACAAGGCAATGCGTGATTCACAGTTGTTTAATCAGGAATTTTACTACCGCTTTTTACAGCCAATTAAAGTAACTTTACAGAAGTACTTTAAAAAATAATCCTATGTCTAGTTCATCCAACAGTCGACGTCAGTTTATCAAACAAACTGGCAAAGCAGGTATTGCCATGGCGAGTATGCCCATCATTCATACATTCGGCGGATTGCAGTTGAGTCAGGAGGTAAATTTTGTGCAACAACCCTTACCATACGCTTACACTGCTTTAGAACCATTCATAGATGCGATGACGATGGAACTTCATCATACAAAGCATGCAGCTGGATATACAAAAAATTTAAATGATGCTTGTGTTACAGAAAAGGTGGATATCAAAAACACATCCATCACTAGCTTACTAGCCTCCATCTCAAAGTATTCTACAAAAATGCGCAACAATGCAGGTGGTCATTATAACCATGAATTATTTTGGCAATCGATGCAACCTGCACCAGCTTCCCTTCCAACAGGAACTTTGGCAAAAGCAATTGAAAAATCGTTTGGCAGTTTTGCCGATTTTCAAAAAGCATTTGCAGAAGCTGCAAAAAATAGATTCGGAAGTGGCTGGGCTTGGCTTATACTTAACGAGAAAAATGAATTAGCAATCTGCTCTTCACCCAACCAAGATAATCCATTAATGGATCTTGCAGAAACAAAAGGATATCCTCTTTTAGGATTAGACGTTTGGGAGCATGCATATTATTTGAAGTATCAAAATAAACGCCCCGACTATATCAATGCATGGTGGAACCTAGTCAACTGGAAATTTGTTGAAGATAGATTCAACGCAAACAAATTCTAAGACATTTAATAATTGATTCCATTGCAAGCAGCTAAACAGAATTTAAAAATACAGTTCTATGTCACTTCCTTAAGTGTCGTTCTTTTTGTATTGAAGTTTGTTGCCTATTTTATGACGCACTCCCTATCTGTACTATCTGATGCACTAGAGAGTATTGTGAATGTGTTAGCTGGTGCCATTGGACTATATAGTTTATACGTCGCATCTAAGCCCAAAGACAAGGAGCATCCTTATGGTCATGGTAAAGCGGAATTTATTTCTGCTGCATTTGAAGGAAGTTTAATCATAGCTGCTGGTTTAATTATTTTTTACGAATCTATCAGTGCAATTTTTAAACCCTCAGAATTACATAGTCTTGACAATGGCTTATGGGTTTTGCTTGTTACCGCTTTTTTAAATTTATTTGCTGGTTTGATTGCGAAAAAAATGGGTAAGAAAAACAATTCACTAGCATTAACCTCAAGTGGACAACATTTAATATTAGATAGCTTTACCACATTTGCAGTGTCCATAGGTATTGGTATTGTACTATTAACAAATATCACAGGCATTGATGCCATACTCGCCATTTTAATGAGCTTTTGGATTATTTACAATGGCTACAAAATCATTAGAGCCTCTTTGGCTGGTATTATGGACGAAGCTGATCTAGCTTTATTAGAACAAGTGGTGAGCGAGTTGAATAAAAACAGAAATGTACAATGGGTTGACCTGCACAATTTAAGAGTGATTAAATATGGTAGCTTAATGCATATTGACTGCCATCTTACTGTGCCTTGGTTTTTAAATGTAAACGAAGCACACCAGGTAGTAGAAGAATTTACGAATTTAATAAAGGGTAAATTTGGAGCAAGCATTGAGTTTTTTGTACATACAGATGGATGTATACCTTACAGTTGTCCGATATGTGTAGCAGAAAATTGTGCACAAAGAAAAGCGCCTTTTGAACAAAAATTAGACTGGACAATTGAAAATGTATTATCAGATAATAAACATCAATTAGCATAAATAAGTATCATAAAAATTTCTTAAAAAAATTATAGCATATGAACGCATGGAAGGCATTTCAAGAAGCAAATAAGGATCGTTTTTTACAAGAGTTATTGGATTTGTTACGCATACCAAGTGTAAGTGCGAAATCAGAACACAATGGTGATATGCAAGCTTGTGCAAAAGTAGTCGCAAAATCTTTAACAGATGCTGGGGCGCAAGTGGCTACTATTTATGAGACCGAGGGACATCCTATTGTCTATGGCGCAATCATTGTTGATCCAAGCTTCCCAACAGTATTAGTTTACGGACATTATGATGTGCAGCCAGCTGATCCTCTAGAATTATGGAAGAGTGGTCCATTTGATCCAACCATTATTGATGGGAAAATTTTTGCAAGAGGTGCTTGTGATGACAAAGGACAATTTTACATGCACGTAAAAGCATTGGAGATGATGACTAAGACCAATACCATGTGCACCAATATTAAATTCGTGATTGAAGGTGAGGAAGAAATTGGAAGTCCAAATTTGGCGACTTTTGTAAAAGCAAATAAGGAATTATTAAAAGCAGATGTCATTTTAATTAGTGACACCGCCATGATCAGCATGGACACTCCTTCGATTGATATTGGCGTGAGAGGATTGAGCTATATCGAAATAGAAGTGACTGGACCAAATAGAGATTTACATAGTGGTGTGTATGGTGGTGCAGTGGCAAATCCAATTACAATATTATCTAAAATGATTGCCGCTTGTCATGACGAAAATAACCATATCACCATCCCTGGATTTTATGATGATGTGATAGAATCAACTGCTTCTGAGCGAGCAAAAATGGCAGAAGCTCCTTTTGATGAAAATGATTTCAAGCAAGATTTAGGTATTGCCAATGTATGGGGCGAAAAAGGCTATAGCACCAATGAAAGAACAGGTATCAGACCAACACTCGAAGTCAATGGCATCTGGGGCGGCTACATAGGAGAAGGTGCAAAAACAGTTTTACCTTCAAAGGCATTTGCTAAAATTTCTTGCAGATTAGTACCGAATCAATCTGCTACAATCATCACTGAAAAAGTGTTGAATTATTTTAAATCCATTGCACCCGATAACGTAACTATTACTGCATTTGAGCATCATGGTGGCGAACCCTATAGCACACCTATTGATTCTCACGAATACCAGAGTGCGGCGAAAGCCATTGCAAAAACATTTGGTAAAGAACCTATTCCAGTTCGAGGCGGTGGAAGTATTCCAATCTGTTCATTGTTCGAACAAGAACTTGGATTGAAAATTGTATTCATGGGATTTGGTTTAGATAGTGATAATTTACATAGCCCTAATGAAAAATATGATATCGTCAATTTCTACAAAGGCATTGAAACCATCCCTTATTTTCATCAATTTTTTGCCGAAAAAAAATAAGGATACATGCCTGCAACAGAAGTCAAAAAAGAAAAATTAAGACTCGATAAATATTTATGGTCTATCCGTGTATTTAAGTCAAGAAGCATGGCTACAGAAGCCATTGATAAAGGACGCGTTAAATTAAATGGAGAAAATATAAAAGCTTCTCGCAATGTCGTAATAGGTGATGTCTATGAAGCCAGGACAGAACATAAGAACTGGGTATTAAAAGTGACCCAACTACTAGATGGCCGACTTGCTTACGCAGAAGCCATCAAATATTATGAAGATTTAACCCCAGTAGAAGAATTAGAAAGAGTAAGGCAAGTTGCAGCTACATTTCAAACAGGGAAGCGCTTGAGTAAAATTGGGCGGCCTACTAAAAAGAACCGCCGAGATTTAGGCGATTTTTTGGACTAATCTCAATTATCTTTGTAGCATGACCATTGAAATTCTAACAGTACTTCCGGAACTACTTGAAAGCCCATTTGCACATAGTATTATGAAGCGCGCTCAAGAGCGTGGACATCTTGATATCAAGTTACATCAGTTAAGGGACTGGGCTGTTAACAAACACGGACAGGTGGATGATTATCAATATGGAGGTGGTGCAGGCATGGTGATTATGTGCGAACCACTCGCCAATGCCATTGATGATTTACAAAAAGCAGGCGGTGCATTTGATGAAATTATTTTTGTCACACCTGATGGTAAAAGGTTCGAGCAAAAAGACGCCAATACCTTATCCTTAAAAAATAGAATCCTAATTATTTGTGGTCACTATAAAGGCATTGATCAACGCATTCGAGATTTGTATGTGACACAAGAAATTTCTATTGGAGACTACGTTTTAAGTGGAGGAGAATTGGCTGCTGCTGTCATTATAGATGCAGTAGGCAGATTGATTCCTGGTGTATTAAATGACGAAACCTCTGCATTAACCGATTCTTTTCAGGATAACTTATTAGCCCCACCCGTATTTTCTAGGCCGGCAGACTTTCGAGGATTAACTGTCCCAGAAGTATTGCTTCAAGGTGATCCCAAAAAGGTGGATCAATGGAGGTCAGAACAGGCATTGATTAGAACCAAACAAAGACGTCCAGATATACTTGATAAAGACTAAGGATATTATTAAACCAATATTACTCCGCTTGTAACAAATTGCCCCTCTTATTCGTTTAATAATTGCATCTTTGCAAGTCCAATAAATATTGATGAAAAGACCTGTCCAATTCTACGCTATCCTTGCATTTTTGCTGCTTTTTCAATCTGCAATAGGGCAAAATACCGTGCCCAATCAGAAAGATTTTAAATTGACGATCAAACCTGCGAAAATGACCATCCAATTAGATGGGGTCATGGACGAGGCGGCATGGAATACCGTAACTGCTGTTACTGATTTTAAAAAGAAATTTCCAAATGATATAGGTGATGCCAAAAAACAAACAGAAGTCAAAGTTTTATACGATGATAAAAATATCTATTTCGGATTTAAAGTCTACGATAGTGGGACAGCAATTACTAGAAGTTTAAAGAGAGACGTAGGACATGACGGCATGGATGGTGTAGGCGTCATTTTGGATCCTACCAATCAACAGACCAATGGCTTTTATTTTGTACTAAGCACATTGAATGTGCAATCAGAGGATCAATTGACAGGAAGTAGTGACGGGGGAATCAGTTATAGCTGGGATACTAAATGGTTTTCAATGACCAAGGACTATGGTAATTATTGGATTGCTGAGATTGCGATTCCACTTAAATCTATTCGTTACAACCCTGAAAATAAAAATTGGGGTGTCAACTTTGTACGTATTGATGCGAAAAATTTTGAATATAGTACTTGGACTAAAGTAGCTACTAATTTTAAATCCTATGACCTCGGATTAACAGGATTAATGCAATGGGAAGAAAAGCCACCTGTGAGTTCAAATAATATCATCTTATTGCCCTATCTAACTGGTGGCGCTTCTGAAGATAAACAACTAGATCAAACAAACACCACTGGCAACGCAGGATTTGACGCAAAAATTGCTTTAAATTCTGCATTGAACTTAGACCTAACAGTCAATCCCGACTTCTCTCAAGTAGAAGTAGATAACCAAGTGACCAATCTAACCAGGTTTAGTATTTTCTTGCCAGAGCGAAGGGCATTCTTTTTAGAAAATGCAGATTTATTTGCTGGATTTGGTATCCCTCCTATTCGTCCATTTTATTCAAGAACCATTGGCTTAGATAAAAATGGAAATAAAATTCCAATTCTATTTGGTGCAAGACTTTCTGGTAATTTATCACCTGATGTAAGAATTGGTGCCATGAATATGCAAACAGGTAGACAAGGCGATTATGCACCTGAAAATTTTTCAGCATTTACTTTACAAAAAAGAGTTTTAAAAAGATCCATGATCAAGGGTTATTTTTTGAACAGAGAGAATTTTATTTCTGTTGAAGAAGAGAAATTAAACCCATTAAGCAAGTACGGACGTAATGCAGGTGTAAGTTTTGATTACTCTAATCCTTCTGGTAGTTTAGGATATTGGGCCAATTATAACCTATCCATGAAGCCAACAATTAAAGACCTTAATAATTACTATGAATTAGGTGTAAATTATGATACTCGAAAATTTGGATTTGTAATTGACTTAGCCAACGTGGGCAAGAACTATTACACCGATATGGGATTTGTACAGAGGATCGAGAACTATGATGCCCTTAGAGATACAGCAATCAGAGTCGGATATAAACATATTTATTCAGAGATTTCATACAATGTTTTACCAACAAAGGGCAAGATTGGCAGGATTGAGGCTTCTGCTCAGAATTCTATTGTTTTTAATCCGGACAATAGTCTTAACGAATGGGAAAGTGGTCTAAATATCAAAACAGATTTCAAGAACGCATCTAGTTTAAAATTAGAATTAAATAATAATATTACCAACCTACTTTTCGCAACCAGCTTTACAGACGGAATACCACTTCCAGCAAAACAATATCAATATGCGACATTTGGTATAGGATATGGCTCTGATACAAGAAAATTATTTGGATGGATGTCTGAGATTTCATTTGGACAGTTTTACAACGGAACTGTACAAAGTTTTAGTGCTGGTATCAATTGGAGAAGCCAGCCTCACCTTAACCTCCGCTTAAATGCCCAGTATAATGACATTCAATTACCTGGTGCATTTGGTAGCACAAAATTATTGTTAATAGCGCCTAGAATAGAATACAATTTTAGTACTAAATTATTCTGGACCACTTTTATTCAATACAATACACAGAGCAATAATTTCAATATCAATAGTAGGTTACAATACCGCTATAAACCAATGAGTGACTTCTTTTTAGTGTATACAGATAATTATTTTACAGATCCTTTATTTAAAAATAAGAATAGAGCGCTTATCTTTAAGTTGAGTTATTGGTTTTAATTCACCTCGCCAAGCATCAGAATGCAGACAGCCACTATACATGGTCAATATGTTGATATCCTCAACAAGCGCATCTATCCAGCAACTGTCTTGGTTCAAGAAGGTATGATTGTATCCATCACCGAATGTGATGAAGCACCGAATCAATTTATTTTACCAGGTTTCATTGACAGTCATGTACATATTGAAAGCAGTATGCTTGTACCTAGCTCTTTTGCTAGACTAGCAGTGGTACATGGCACCATTGGCACGATTAGTGATCCGCATGAGATTGCAAATGTATGCGGCTTAGAGGGCGTGCAATACATGATTGACAATGGGAAAAAAGTGCCCTTTCATTTTTTCTTTGGTGCACCAAGCTGCGTACCTGCCACAGCATTTGAAACCGCTGGCGCAGCGATTGATAGTGCCGATATAGCAAAGCTCCTAGCATCTCCAGATATTTATTATTTAAGTGAGATGATGAACTTCCCTGGTGTATTGCATCAGGATACAGAAGTGATGCAAAAAATAAAAGCGGCACATTCAATTGGAAAGCCTGTTGACGGCCATGCACCTGGGCTAATGGGTGATTTAGCAAAACAATATATAGCAGCGGGGATTAGCACCGACCACGAATGTTTCACCATCGAGGAAGCGGTGGATAAATTAAGTTTTGGAATGCATATTTTAATTCGTGAAGGAAGCGCAGCCAAAAATTTTGAAGCTTTGTATGAGTTGATAGATGACCATCCTAAAAAAGTCATGTTATGTAGCGATGACAAACATCCTGATAGTTTATTGGAAGGTCATATCAATCAATTATGTGCTAGAGCAGTGGCGGGAGGAATCAATGTATTCAATGTGTTAAGAGTTGCATGTATTAATCCAGTGCTACATTATCAATTACCAACAGGATTCGCAAGGGTGAACGATCCTGCAAATTGCATTTTGGTCAAAGACCTACAACATTTTAAAGTCATTGAAACCTATATCAATGGGCAATTGGTTGCCAAGGATGGACACTCCTTGATCGAGCCTGTTCAAGCAAGAACCATCAATCAATTCAATGCGCACCCAATCGCATTATTAGACCTTCAATTACCTGTTGTATCATATCCATCCAAAGATGGCTTGGTGCCTGTGATACATGCGATAGATGGACAATTGATTACAAATTTGGTTTGGACAAAGCCCAGTATCAACGACAATGCAATTGTTGCAGATATAGAAAAAGATGTATTAAAAGTGGTGGTATACAATCGTTATCATGCAGCTAAACCAAAAATAGGACTCATACAGTCCTTTGGATTTAAATCGGGTGCCATTGCATCCACTGTTGCGCATGATAGTCACAATATCATTGCTGTTGGCGTAGACGACGAAAGTATTTTAAAAGCAATCAACTTAGTAGTGCATGAAAAAGGGGGGATCAGCTGTGTGCAAGGGGAATCGTCAAAAGTGATTGGTTTGCCAGTTGCCGGATTAATGAGTACGGCCGATCCTTATCAAGTTGCAAATGACTATATCGAAATTGACAAAATGGCCAAATCATTAGGAACAAAACTTGGATCACCCTTTATGACCCTTAGTTTTATGGCTTTACTAGTCATTCCGCATATTAAAATGAGTGATCTTGGGCTTTTTGATGGAGACCAGTTTAAATTATATTAATTTTAT
>CAMBDE010000066.1 GCA_945865295.1 Chitinophaga pinensis
TCCAACCCTTTTTCCGATGGTAATAATTTAGGCGTATTTGCTTCCCATGCAGCTTTCCATCTTCTGGAATAGGGCGTGAAAACAGTATAGGGTTTGCCATCCTCTTTTGTCACTTCGGACTTTTCAAAAATCACTTGATCTTTATACGAATGCAACTCAATTTTATCCTTCGCTAATTGCTTTGCTATTTGTGCATCCCTATTGATCCCATAAGGTTCATAATCTTGGTTGGTAAAAACCGAATGAATTTGATATTGCTTGGTTAACAGTTCAAATGCTTCCACCGACGTTCCATGATGCACCCAAAGGGTTTTACCTTTTTCAGTTAAAATTGCTTGTAATTCAGTGATGGTTTGATGGATAAAATCGACCCTTCTATCTGCTTTATCTTCTAATTTGTCCAAAATCATTTTGTCAAAAATAAAAATGGGCAACACTTTTAGCTCTAGCTTTTGAGCCAACTTAAGGGCATGGTACAATCCTGTATTGTCTTTTAACCTAAGATCTCTTCGGAACCAAAATAAAATAACGGATGGACGCATCATAGGAGAATAACATTTAACAATACAAATAGTTGAATTGAGGGCTCAATTTATCAATTAATAATTAATTTAGTGGATGCAAATTAAAGCCTTGATCACTAGCCTAGAGCAATGGGCACCACTCCAGTTCCAAGAATCCTATGATAATTCAGGTCTAATTGTTGGAGATCCCGAGGCCAATTGCACGGGTGTTTTGTGCTCCCTGGATTGCACAGAAGCAGTCATCGACGAAGCCATTCAAAAAGGATGCAACCTCATTGTAAGCCATCACCCCATCATTTTTAAAGGCATCAAGCAATTTAGCAGGGACCATTATGTCAATAGAACGGTGCTAAAAGCCATCCATCATAATATCGCTTTGTATGCGATTCATACCAATTTGGACAATATGATCCATGGGGTCAATAGCACCCTAGCGGACCGATTACACCTTGGGAATAGGCGAATTTTAGCCCCCATTCCTGGTCAATTGGACGCAAATGGGCAACCGGTTGGCGCTGGAATAGTGGGTGAATTACCCCTGGAGACTGAACCTGAGGCCTTTGTTCGATGGGTCAAAGATCAGTTGAACTTAGAGGTGATTAAGCATACTCAATTATTAGATAAAAAATTGACTACCATAGCATTATGTGGTGGCAGTGGCAGCTTTCTATTGGACCAAATTCAAGCGCAAAATATAGATTGCTTCATCACGAGCGACCTTAAATACCATGATTTCTTTGAGGCGGACGGTAAGTACCTCCTAATGGATATAGGGCATGGGGAAAGTGAACATTTTGTTCCTGCACTAATTGTTGACTATTTAAAGCGTAAATTCCTTACCTTTGCCGTCCTCGAATCTGAGGTGAAAACGCAACCAATAAGCTACTTAAAATAAAACATTCATATGGCATCAGTCAAAGACTTTTCAGTAGAAGAAAAATTAGTGAATCTTTACAAGCTTCAAACCGTAGACAGCAGCATCGACCAGATCGAAATCTTGCGTGGTGAATTGCCTATGGAAGTGAAGGATCTTGAAGATGAAGTTCAAGGATTGGTAAACAGACAAAATAGAATCGAAGAAGAGATCAATGGTATCACTGAATTTATTGAAAGCAAGAAAGCTGCTATCAAAGAAAGTGAGGAGTTGACTTCTAAATACGAGAAGCAAAGCGAAAACGTAAAGAACAATCGTGAGTTCGAAGCCATCAACAAGGAATTAGAAATGCAAGGTTTGGAAATCAAACTTGCTGAAAAACATATCCGTGACGCGAACGAAGAATTGACTGAAAAAATCAAGGTATTAGATGCCGCAAAAAAGACAATTGCTGTTAAAGACGGTGTGTTGACACATAAGAAAGGCGAATTAGAAAAAATCATCGCTGATACAGAAATTGAAGAAAAAGACTTAAGAAAAAATAGCGAAGCAGCAAGATCTCATATCGACGATCGTTTATTGTATAGCTACGACCGTATCAGAAACTCCTACCGTAATGGATTGGCTGTAGTCACTGTTGAGCGTGATGCTTGTGGTGGATGTTTTAACTCTATCCCTCCTCAACGTCAAAGTGAAATCCGTTTACATAAGAAGATCATTGTTTGTGAGAACTGTGGTAGAATCTTGGTAGAAGGTGAATTAGCAGGTAAATAAGCTTAATCCAATTAAGTTTTAAAATATTCCCAGAAAGGGTAGCCAATCGGCTACCCTTTCTTAATTTTACACCATGAGAAAATGCTTGTTACTTGCTTTGGTAATAATAATGATGACGAGCCAAGCGATTGGTCAATACCAATACAGTTGGACGCCTCGTACTCAAAAGATCTATGAGTCCATTACAAGCTTACGCATCCCAGAAGCAAGGACTTTAATGAACCAAGATAAAAAAGCCAACGCTTCCAATTTGATCTACCCCCTACTTGAAAGCTACGCAGATTTTTACCAGTTATTTTTAAACGAAAACAAGGATGAATACAGCCGAATGTATCCCGGTTTTGAACAGAGGATACAACTATTAGAAGATGGTCCAAAACAATCTCCTTATCACCTTTATAGTCTTGCATTAGCGCATCTTCATAAATCACTTATTGCCATTCGTTTCAATAAAAATTTGGAAGCTGCATTGGATTTTAGAAAAGCATTCCTCTTGTTTAAAGAAAATAAAAAAGCTTACCCCAATTTTTCTCCCAACGATGTCTACCTTGGACTCATGACCACTGTGATTGGTACCATCCCTAAAGGTTACCAATGGATGGCGAGTCTATTGGGGATGAGCGGAAAAATTACAGAGGGTAATGCACTTGTTTTAAAATACATCCATAGCAAAGATGCTTTTGCAAATCAATGTCGCAATGAAGCCCTTTTTGTTTACCCCTACCTTGTCATGAACTTTGAGGGCAATAAGAAAAAGACTTTTGATTTCCTTGAAAACACTGACTACAATTTTACCAATAATCATTTGCATGCTTACATGGCGACCAATCTTTATTTGAATAACCAGCAATCGCAAAAGGCATTGCAAATCGCATCCAATATCAATCCCGCTAATACCTATTTAGACCTTCCCTTTTGGCAATTTGAAATGGGTTATGCTTATTTGAATGAGTTAAAATTAGATGCCGCTAAAAATGCTTTGCAGCAATTTATTAATCGTTTCAAGGGACAGTTTTATGTGAAAGATGCTTTTGAAAAATTAAGTTGGATTGCCTACATACAAGGGGATCAAGCCAAGGCCAACGCCTACCGTAGCAATGTGCTATCAAAAGGGAACGATATTACTGACGCAGATAAACAAGCTTTGCAAAACGCAAAAAAAGGGACATGGCCCCATCCTATTTTATTAAGGGCTAGATTACTAAGCGACGGAGGCTACCAACAACAAGCATTAACTATTTTGGCAGGAAAAACTAGCAAGGATTTTGATAAAGACGCCGACAAAACAGAATTTGCTTACCGACTTGGTCGTATTTATGATTTAGCAGGACAACCAGACCAAGCCATTCCTTTTTATACCTCCGCAATTGAAAAAGGCGCCAATCAACCAGCCTATTTTGCAGCAAGGGCCGCCCTTCAAATAGGATTGATTTATGAACAAAAAAACAACCCTACATTGGCCATTACCTTTTTTAACACCTGCTTAGAAATGAAAAACCACGCTTTTAAAAATTCCTTAGACCAAAAAGCAAAAACAGGGATTCAGCGTTGTTTGAGGAAATAAAATTGGGTGTATATTGCAGTGCATTATGCTGACTCATTTAGACATACAGAATTATATTTTAATCGACGATTTACAGATTAATTTATCCAACCAACTCTCTGTGATTACAGGAGAAACTGGCGCGGGTAAGAGTATCATTATGGGTGCCTTGGGTTTAATTTTAGGAGATCGTGCAGACAGCAGTGTTTGCCGCAATCCAGCAAAAAAATGTGTGATCGAAGGCATTTTTACACTTGCCAACAAAAATAATTACGCTGCCTTTTTCGAAGCGAATGATTTAGATCTTGCAGATGAATTAATTATTCGTAGAGAAATCAATGCACAAGGCAAGTCTAGGGCTTTCATCAACGATACCCCAATTAATTTAATCGAACTAAGACAGCTTACTTCTCAATTGGTGGACCTGCATCAACAATTTGACACCCTTAGTTTGGGGGATATGGAATTTCAAAGAACCGTATTAGATGCACTCGCTAATGTGCATAAGGATCTTGAAGCCTATCAAAGCACTTTCTTTGATTGGAAGGCTGCTACCAAACATTTAAGCGAACTGATTGAACAAAAAGAAAACTTTGATCAAACTGTTGCTTATAAATCGCATTTATTAGAGGAACTAACTTCTTTGGATTTACATGAGAACGAATTAGAACAATTAGAATCCGATTTAAAATTCATGGAAAACGCTGCGGAGATTAAAGCGCAACTAACACAAAGCATCCATGCATTAGATGAATCCGACCAACCAATACTGCAACAGATTAAACAGATTGCACATAATTTAGAAAGCATTGCAAAATTTCAGAACAATTTTGGGCCCTTATTAGAAAGACTCAAAGCCGCTCAAATAGAACTAGCAGATATTACAAGCGAACTTCAAATATGGCAGGATAAAATGGATATTGATGCTTCAAAAATCAGTACCATGCAAGAAAGATTGTCTCAAGGATACCATTTACAAAAAAAGCATAAGGTTCAATCTACTGCTGCCTTATTGGAGATTCAACATGTCTTGTCAAAAGAATTAGAAGCTGTATTGCATATAGATGAAGCCATTGAGACCTATACAAAAAAAGTAGCTGCTGCCGAAAAAGATTTAACAACGCGCGCTACTAATTTGAGTGAACTACGTAAAAAACAAGCTGGTCCTTTGGCAAAACAAGTGAACCATTTATTGCATCAAGTGGGGATGCCCAATGCACAATTAAAAGTACAATTGGATACGGTACCGTTTAATCAATTTGGTATCGATAAAATTGATTTTCTTTTTGATGCTAATAATACGCAGAAGTTTGAGCCCATCAAAAAAGTAGCAAGTGGTGGTGAGTTAAGCCGTTTGATGTTGTGTATTAAATCATTGGTAGGAAAATCGATTGATTTACCAACGATGATCTTTGATGAAATTGACTCTGGTATTTCTGGTGAACCGGCAAAACAAGTGGGTTTATTATTACAAGAATTGGGGCAAGCCCGTCAGGTGCTTTGTATCACCCATCAGCCACAAATTGCAGCTAAAGGCCAAGCGCATTTATACGTCTACAAAGAACAAGAAGGCAAAACCACACATACGCATGTGCGCAGTTTAGAAGCGGCTGAGCGCGTGACCCATATAGCCCGCATGATTGGTGGCGACCCGCCAAGCAAAGCAGCTTTGGAGCATGCAAACGAATTGCTTGCTTAGCCTATATTAAGCCGACTGATTGGCTATTTTATAGGATATTATAATTATTTTTGCAAGAATTAAATAAACCCATAAAGATGGCATACAATTTATTAAAAGGGAAGAGAGGTATCATTACTGGCGCACTTGATAAAAATTCAATTGCATGGAAAGTAGCAGAACAAGCACATGCCGAAGGTGCCACATTTGTGTTGACCAATGCTCCTATCGCTATGCGTATGGGTGAGATCAATGTACTTGCAGAACAAACCAATTCTAAAATTATACCAGCTGACGCGACCAACGTAGAAGAATTAACCAACTTATTTACACAGTCTCAAGAAATTTTAGGGGGTAAAATCGATTTCGTTTTACATTCTATTGGCATGAGTGTCAATATCAGAAAAAATATTCCTTATCCATCTTTGAACTACGATTACTATGCAAAAGGCGTAGACGTATCTGCTATGTCTTTACATAAAATGTTAAGTGTGGCTTACAATATGGATGCATTAAACGAACACGCTAGCGTAGTTGCTTTAACCTATGCTGCTGCTCAAAGAACTTATCCATTCTATACTGATATGGCGGATATCAAAGCAATGTTAGAGTCTATTGCACGTAGCTTTGGTTACCATTATGGTTTAAGAAATAAAGTGCGTGTGAATACGGTATCTCAGTCCCCTACTAAAACAACAGCAGGAACGGGTATTAAAGGTTTTGGTGATTTCTATGATTATGCAGATGCCATTGCACCTTTAGGGAATGCTTCGGCAGAAGATTGTGCGAACTATTGTATCACTTTATTCTCTGACTTAACTAAGATGGTCACAATGCAAAACTTATTCCATGATGGTGGTTATTCTACGACTGGCGTAAGTGATTTAGTGATGCAAAAAGCTGGTATCACTGAAGGATAAAACCTACTCGCTCTTAGTAATCCATAATAATAACCCCCATTTAATAACTCGTATGAGCGACAAACAAATTAACCCAAAATTAGTAGAAGCGATTGGCTATTTTGGTTCACTACTTAGCTGTATTACCTTTATACCTCAAGTATATTTAACTTGGCAGACCAGAAATGTAGAAAGCTTAAGCCTACTAATGATATTGATTGTGAACTTTAGTTGTATCGTTTGGTTAGTCTACGCTTATTTAATAAAAAGTAAACCTGTACTTGTAGCCAATACCATTGTATTGACATTGAGTTTAATGTTACTTTATTTTAAGTTAACTTTTTAAGAAAGTGGATTGAGATAATTAATTTTAAAAAAGATACTATTTAATTGCTTGAACTATTTCTCGCTATTTAATAAAAAAGAGGTCGCAAATTTTGCGACCTCTTTTTTATTAAATTCATTAGAGACTAAAATATGTGACGCTATCTTTCTACGAAAGCGTCACATATTTTAGTACTCGTCTTCATTAAACATAAAATCTTCTTGGCTTGGATAATCCGGCCAAATGTCTTCAATACTTTCATACACTTCCCCCTCGTCTTCCAACTCTTGTAAATTCTCCACTACTTCTATAGGGGCACCGCTCCTAATGGAGTAGTCGATCAATTCATCTTTAGATGCTGGCCAAGGCGCTTCTTCTAAATAACTGGCTAATTCTAATGTCCAAAACATAAGGTTCTTTTTTGCAAAAGTAGCCGTATATATGATACAACCAAATCTGATTTTTCTACATCATGTAAACATTTTATTAATTTTTGACAAAATTCAACGGGTAATCGTAGGTTTGCAACATGGAGATGGAGCCAAAACTACTTGTAGCTAAGGATATATGGAAGCAATATGGGACTGTACCCGTCCTTAAAGGCGTTTCCTTGGACTTATCCAAAGGAGAGTTAGTTTCCATTGTAGGACCCTCTGGTGCCGGGAAATCGACACTTTTATACATTGTAAGTAGCTTAGAAAAGGCAGATAAAGGGCAGATTTTTTTTGAAGGGGTTGCCATAGACCAATTGAATAACCAACAATTAGCCCATTTTAGAAACACTCGAATTGGTTTTGTGTTTCAGTTTCACCATTTACTACCCGAATTCACAGCAATCGAAAATATTGCAATCCCCGGATGGATCGGGAAACAGGATAAAAAAACGGTGGCAAAAAAAGCCCTTGAATTATTAGACTATTTAGGACTCGCAGACAAACAAGATAAAAAACCACATCAATTATCTGGCGGGGAGCAACAAAGAATTGCTGTAGCTAGGGCACTCATCAATCAGCCAGCCATCATTTTTGCAGATGAACCAACTGGCAATTTGGATAGTGAAAATGCACATGCGATGCATGAATTATTTTTACGTCTGAAAAAAGAATTGAACCAAAGCTTTCTAATTGTAACACATAACGAAGCTTTAGCTGCATTAAGCGACAGAACCCTCACTATGAAAGACGGGCTTTTTGTATAAAGTGATGGATTAAATTCTTGGTTTCCAAGGCAGGTCTTCTACCCCTTTCAAATGCCCAATATAACGAGCTAGTGTAAATAAGTAATCACTCAAACGATTCAAATATTTGATGACCAAAGTCTCTACGAATAAATCTTCTTCTTGCATATTCACACACCAGCGTTCTGCTCTTCTACAAACACATCTAGCGATATGGGCAGTAGAGATGGCTTGATGCCCACCTGGAATAATAAATGATTTCATTGGAGCAAGTACTTCGTTCATTGTATCCATTGACATTTCAAGTCTGGCAATGTCTTCTTCTTTTAAATCTGGTATTCTTAATGCAGACTCTTTTTCTGGATCACAAGCCAAGCTCGACCCCACGGTAAACAACCTATCTTGAATTTCTTTTAAATCTGCATTAATTTTTATGTCATCTACTAAATCATTCAACAATCCAATGAATGAGTTCAATTCATCCACAGTTCCGTAAGATTCTATACGAATATGGCTTTTAGGCACTCTTGTACCTCCAATTAAAGATGTTTTTCCCTGATCTCCTGCCTTGGTGTAAATTTTCATATTCTTATAACAAATCTAAAGACACTTGGTTCAGTATCTAGTAAATTAAATATGTTGCTGATTTAGTGTGTCGGTCTCTACGTTCCCATCCCTTAAACGAACTACACGGTGCGCATATCTAGCAATATCTTCCTCATGTGTAACAAGAATGACTGTATTGCCTGCAGCATGAATTTTACCAAATAATTCCATGACTTCTACAGATGTTTTTGAATCTAAATTACCTGTAGGCTCATCCGCTAATAAAATAGATGGATTGTTGACCAACGCACGCGCAATGGCCACACGCTGGATCTGTCCTCCACTCAACTCATTTGATTTATGATGACTTCTATCTGCAAGACCTACTTTTTCTAAAGCGACCAAAGCTCTTTCGATACGATCCTTTTTGGAGATACCCGCATACACCAATGGTAAAGCCACATTTTCTGCAGCGGTTAACCTTGGTAATAAATTGAATTGTTGGAATACGAATCCGATTTCAATATTTCTTATTCCTGCTAATTCATCATCCGCCATCGCACTTACATCATGCCCATTTAAATTGTAAGTCCCCCCTGTTGGAGAATCCAAACATCCCAATATATTCATCATTGTACTTTTACCACTACCCGAAGGACCCATCAATGCGACATATTCGTTTCTATTGATATCCAAATTGATCCCTTTTAAAACAGGAATGGCTTGGTTGGCCATATAATAATTTTTCTGAATCGCTCTAAGTTCAATAACTGCTGACATGGTA
This sequence comes from Chitinophaga pinensis, assembly GCA_945865295.1. Taxonomy (GTDB): domain Bacteria; phylum Bacteroidota; class Bacteroidia; order Chitinophagales; family Chitinophagaceae; genus Sediminibacterium; species Sediminibacterium pinensis_A. Next base: position 9,125 of record CAMBDE010000066.1, read on the forward strand.
TATTATTTTCGAATTTCTTGCTTTTTACAAATGTACTCTAAAGCGCCGAACCCTCCACCTGGTTTTGTTGAAAGGTTAAAAGAGGCAACCAAAGGTGATTTTGACCCTTTTTTTGCAAAAATGAAAATAATTTTT
>CAMBDE010000067.1 GCA_945865295.1 Chitinophaga pinensis
TCGGGCGTAGGTAAAATGGGTACCGTACTTCCAGAATTCACACAAAATGATGTGAATGGTAAACCTATAAAGTTATCTTCTTTAAGAGGCAAATATGTATTAGTTGATTTTTGGGCTAGCTGGTGTGGCCCTTGTCGTGCAGAAAATCCGAATATTGTAAAAGCCTTCAATAAATTTAAAACAAAAAACTTCACTGTCTTAGGCGTTTCATTAGACCAGGATAAACCAAAATGGCTAGAGGCGATTAAGAAAGATGGTCTTGCTTGGAGTCATGTAAGTGATTTGAAATACTGGAACAATGCTGTGGCAGCTCAGTTTGGTATCCAAAGCATCCCTGCTAGTTTTTTAATTGACCCAACTGGTAAAATTATTGCAAGAGATTTAAGAGGGGCTGATTTAGATAAATTTTTAGAAACTACATTAAAGTAGGCTTCTTGAAATTGGTTCACTAATGTAACTTTCATAGAACTATATAAAAAAAGTCCCGAATAATTTCGGGACTTTTTTTATGCTTGAATAGGTTATTGAACTTTAATTGTTTGCGCAAGCCAACTTTTTGAAATAGGTTGCAACCATTCAGTTTCTAGCGTTGCTTTGGTATGGACTAGGTTATTAAAATAGAGTGTATCCATGGATAGTAAACCATTTTCAAGTGCATAGTTCAATTGAGCCTGTGGAATAGTCTGTACTTTATCTTTTACAAAAAAAGCTAAAAGTGTTCGGTTGAACATTTGAACACTTGTCATTTCTTCGATCGCTTTTATCACATGCACCGAACTATCTGTACTGCATCCTCCAACTGTGGTAGCAGTTTCGTCGGCCATGATGAGGATAAATTGACCATACAACACCGTGGCATAGCCCTTTACTTTTGCGCCATGACTTTTCCAGTCGGCTACAAAATTTTCTAGCAAAGGCTCCAGTTCAAAAATCTCGCCCATCGTGAAAGTCCTATTTGCTTGGTAGATCCAAACCTTTGACTGGGGATCGAAATTTTTTGGGAGTATTGTAGGTAAGTCTACCATAAATGATTTATTGTGTTGCTTTCGCAATGATTTATTGTATTGCTTTTGCAATGATTTCTGCAATGTCTAATACTTCTGTTTTCACTTCTTGGTCTCTGTTCTTGATACCATCAGTCATCATGGTATTGCAAAATGGACAGGCACTTGCCACAAAATCAGCTTTTGTTTCAATGGCTTCGTCTGCTCTTTCCATATTCACTCTTTTATCTCCTTTTTCTTCCTCTTTAAACATTTGTGCACCGCCTGCGCCACAGCAAAGCCCTTTAGATTTACACCTGCGCATTTCTTTTAGTTCAATATCCAATGACTCCAATACTTTTCTTGGTGCTTCATAGATATCATTGGCTCTTCCTAAATAACAGCTATCATGGTAAGTGATTGTTTTACCTTTCCATTGATTGCTATCAGAAATTTTGATCTTCCCAGTTTCAATTAATTCCTGTAAAAACTGTGTGTGGTGAATGACGTCGTAGTTGCCACCCAAAGCTGGGTATTCGTTCTTCAAAGTATTGAAACAATGCGGACAAGTCGTAACGATTTTCTTAATTTCATAGGCGTTCATGACTTGTATGTTTTGATACGCCATCATCTGAAACATGAATTCATTACCTGCTCTTCGCGCAGGATCACCTGTGCAAGCTTCTTCCTTGCCTAATATCGCATAGACCACACCAGCTTTGTCTAAGATGGTCGCAAATGCTTTTGTAATTTTTTGAGCTCTTTGATCAAAGCTGCCTGCACAGCCTACCCAAAATAAAACTTCTGGCTTTGTTCCGGCAGCCATCATTTCTGCCATTGTAGATACTTTCATAATTATTTCTTTTAAGATTGCTTTGTCCACGCGTCTCTATCGTCTGGAGCGAATTTCCAAGGAGCAAAATTATTTTCTATATTGCTAAACATGCCATTCCATTCTGATGGCGCATTGCTGTCCTCCATAATCAATGACCTTCTTAATTCTACAATGATATCCATTGGAGAGATACTCACCGGACATTCTTCCACACAGGCATTGCAGGTGGTACAAGCCCTTAATTCCTCTATCGTAATATGGTCGTTCAATAAGGATTTTCCGTCGTCAATAAATTGTCCGTTCACGTCAATATTTTTACCAACAATTTCAAGACGATCTCTGGTATCCATCATGATTTTTCTTGGACTCAATAATTTTCCAGTGCTATTTGCAGGACATGCTGCACTACATCTTCCACATTCAGTGCAACTGTAGGCGTCCATTAAATTTTTCCAACTCAAATCCATTACATCTTTCGCGCCAAATTTTTCTGGAGCTGCTGCATTGGTTGGTGCCAATTCTGGTTGCATCGCATAAAGTACTTCGTTTTGAATGGCAATCATATTGTGCATTTTACCTTTTGGTTCCAATGAAGCATAGTAGGCATTAGGGAAGGCCAACACAATATGTAAATGTTTGGAATAAGGTAAGTAATTCATAAAGCCATAGATTCCTAAAATATGCATCCACCAAGCAGATTGCTCAATGGTATGTAATTGATGTTCGTTCAAATTAGATAAGGAAGGCTTAATCCACCCGGAGATGATAAAATTTGAAGCAGGATCTGCGGCATTCATTGTTAAAAACAAACCCATCAAGACCATCTCAATAACCAAAATTAAATTAGCGTCTGTTTTTGGCCATCCTGTTAAATCATTGCTGATTAATCTTTTTACACGTAGGATATTTCTTCTTGACAAGAAGAAAATACAAGCTACAAAAACCAATAGGGCTAAAATTTCAAAACTATTGATTAAGAAGGGGTAAAGTCCACCAAGAAATGGAGCAAAAAAACGATGGGTGCCCGCAATACCATCAATGATGATTTCAAGTAACTCAATATTGATAATAATGAATCCAACATAAAGGATTAGATGCAATAAAGCCACTGGAATATTTCGGAACATTTTCTTTTGCCCTAAAGCCAACATAAAAACATTCTTCCATCTAGCAAGTGGTTGATCGTTGAGTTCAAGGGATCTTCCAAGATGTATATTTCTTTTGATTCTAAGTATCTTTTTAGCAAAAATGTAAAAAGCAATCACCGTTAGGAGTAGAAAAATAATATTGCTGATGAATTCCATGGTGAATAGCATTTTGACTGAAATACAAATTTAATCCATTTCCTTTAGTCTCCTAATTAAAATACCCTCAAATAATACACAGATTACTACGAAACTAATACTAATTTTATGGGCTTTTTTAAGCAGAATTATTTAATTTGCCGCTATTCCTAGTTTTTCAATCCAATCCATCATGAGTCAAGCGATCAATCAAAAAATTACAAGCTGGTTAACCGGTAATTTTGATGCTGCCACAAAGGAGGAGATCAGGTCATTACAGGCCAATCATCCCGACTTGTTAGAAGACGCATTTTACAGAAATCTTGAGTTTGGAACAGGAGGATTGAGAGGTCTGATGGGTGTGGGCACCAACAGGGTCAATAAGTACACGATTGGGATGGCAACACAGGGCTTTTCTAATTATTTATTACAAACCTATCCCAACGAAACTATTTCCGTTGTGGTGGGGCATGATAGTCGAAACAATTCAAGATTTTTTGCAGAAACAACTGCTCAGGTTTTTGCTGCAAATGGCATTAAAGTGTATTTATTTGAGGCATTAAGGCCTACGCCAGAATTAAGCTATGCTATAAGAACACTACAATGCAAAGCCGGGGTAGTTTGTACAGCTTCGCACAATCCAAAAGAATACAACGGCTATAAAGCCTATTGGAATGATGGAGGTCAATTGGTGCCACCACATGATAAAAATGTGATTACAGAAGTAGAAGCCATTCAGTCTTTAGAAGAAGTAAAATGGAATGGTGGAGATGCTTTGATTGAAGCCATCGGGGCCGATATGGATGATGCGTATATTAAAATGCTACAATCATTAAGTGTGTATCCAGAAGTGATTGCAGTGCAAAATGATTTGAAAATTGTGTACACTCCAATTCATGGTACTGGCATTACCTTGGTTCCAAGAGTATTGGCAGCCTATGGGTTCAAGAATGTACATATTGTAGAGGAGCAGGCTACACCAGATGGTAATTTCCCGACTGTGGCCTATCCGAATCCGGAAGAAAGTGAAACAATGCGTATTGGCCTAGAAAAAGCAAAGGTATTGGATGCAGATATTCTTTTAGGTACCGATCCAGATGCAGATAGAGTAGGCATTGGTGTAAAAAATCATAAAGGCGAATGGGTCTTGATGAATGGGAATCAAACTGCGGTCTTGGCATTTGCTTATATGATGGAAGCCAGAAGGGCCAAGGGTATTGCAGCACCAAACGACATGGTGGTTACAACTATTGTGACAACCGAAATGATCAATGAAGTAGCAAGACAAAATGAAGTGAATTGCTACAATGTGTTGACAGGCTTTAAGTGGATCGCTGAATTGGTTAAAGAAAAAGAAGGCAAAGAAAATTATATCATTGGGGGAGAAGAGAGTTTTGGCTTAATGATTGGAGATCAAATCAGAGATAAGGACGCGGTGAGTGCAGTGGCTTTATTGTGTGAGATGGCGGCTTATGAAAAAAGTAAGGGCAAGTCTTTGTTTGATAAAATGATTGAATTGTATATGCAATATGGGTTCTATTATGAACAGTTAATTAGCATTACTAAAAAAGGCATGAATGGGCAGCAAGAAATTGCAGCGATGATGGAAGGCTATAGAAAACAACCGCCAACTGAAATTGCAGGAAAGAAGGTGGTTACCTTATTGGATTATCAACTTCAAGTAAATACCAATTTGATTACTGGTGTTCAAACAAACATACCATTGCCAAAAAGTAATGTATTGCAATTTGTAACAGAAGATGGTACAAAAATTTCTGCTAGACCGAGTGGCACGGAGCCGAAGATTAAATTTTACTTCAGCGTCAATGCAGTTTTACCAAATAGGGAAGCATTCGATGAGGTCTATGCAGATTTGCAAAACAAAATTAAACACATTATTGCTGCTATGCAGTTAAATTAAATCAAGCATGCGAAAATTAGAAGATGCTTACCTGCATAAAGGATTGCGAAAGCAATTAGTAGACCTATTAAGAACTAAAGGGATCACGGACGAGCAGGTCTTAGAGGCCATTGGTGCCATTCCAAGACATTTTTTTTTAGACTCTGCATTTGATAGAATCGCCTATGAGGATCGTGCATTCCCTATTGCCGCAAACCAAACTATTTCGCAGCCCTATACAGTAGCCTATCAAACACAGTTGTTACAAATTAAACCAGGTGAAAAAGTACTAGAAATTGGTACTGGAAGCATGTATCAAACCACCGTACTAGCCGCAATGGGTGCTAAAGTATTCACCATTGAGCGACAAAAACAACTATTTGATCTAACCCCTTTTTATATTTTCAAGCAACAATATTCGGATATTCATTTTAGTTTTGGAGATGGATTTGATGGATTGCCTGAGCTCGCTCCTTTTGATAAAATTTTAATTACCGCGGCCGCACCTAACGTGCCTGCAAAATTATGGGCACAATTGAAAGTGAATGGCAAAATGATCATTCCATTGGATGAGGAAGGCGCTGAACAAAGGATGATGCGTTTGACAAAGAAAAAGGATGGAAAAGAAAAAAGAGAATCCTTTGAGGCATGCTCTTTTGTTCCAATGTTAGAAGGTAAAACTTCTAAATAAATATTGTTTTTATTGTTGCATTTGATCCATTCCACCACTTCCTTCTTGCATCTTTGTACTTTTTCTCCTTAATAAATTCACATCAAATTTACCAAATCGGTAAGAGAAGTTCAATCTAAATAATTGTTGATCTCTTATTCTTGTTACATTTTGAGTAAAGTATAAACTTTCTGAATAGGTTTGATTGACCCTTGTTTTAAATACGTCACTTGCGCTCAAAGTTAAAGATGCAGTTTTCCCTTCCTTAAAAGTCCAGTCTTTTCTAATAGCTAAGTCAAATTCATAGTTCGGTAAATTATAACCTTGCGCAGTAGACTGTGGACCACCAAATCCGCCACCGCCACCGAATCCACCACCGCCTCTTCCGCCGCCGCCACCTGAGTTACCACCTGGAGGCAGGATTGTTTTAGCTTGGTATTGCCCACTAAATTGAAGCGATAAACCTTTTACAAGTTTAAAGTTGTTATTCATTTTGCTAAACCAGCTCGTTATGTTGTTGTTCACATCTTGACCAGGAATGGTTGCTTCAATTTCTGATTTAAATAGGTTAAAGCTTAGGTTGATATCCCACCATTTTGTAATGGTTGTTTTATTACTAATTTCTAAGCCATATACTTTGGAAGTATTGGCATTGATATAGGAACTATAAAAGGCACTATCGTTGTTTATTGGATTGATGTCCTTGTAGATATAGTTGGTGATTAAGTCTGTACTGTATTTAAAATAAGCGGTTACCAATAAATTAGACCCCTTTTTATAGACGTTATTGTAAGCGACTTCAAAAGAATGCGTGAACTGTGGTTTCAATTTAGGGTTACCTACAGATATATTCAATGGGTCACTATAATCTGCGAAAGGTTGTAATTGAAATGGATTGGGTGCGTTAATTCTTTTAGAGTAATTAAACTGCACATCATTTTTGTCGTTCAATTTGTAGCTAATAAAAGCACTTGGGAATAATGAAATAGGTAGCTTAATAATTGATTCTAATGAATCCTGTCCTTGTTTATTCAATACATTGACAGTGTAAGATCTATTTTCAACTCTGAATCCAAGTTGATAACTAAGGTTGTTTTTCTTTCCACCTAAGTTGGTATAGGCCGCTAAAACGCTTTCATTGAATTTTAATTGATTGCTAATACTATTGACTAATATTTCATTTCTAAATTGGTCTCTTTCGTTGAATTCGTCTCTATTATTCATTCTTACGCCAGCCTCAAATTTAATATTATTTTTAAAAATACGCTCATAATCGATATTAGAAGTATAGTTTTTATTATATCCAGAACCAATTGTTCTTTGATTGATAATAGTAGATTTGATGGATGAATTATTATCGCTATTGCTTTCATTGTAATTAAAGTCTGCACTCAATTCATGACCAGTTTCTGCAAACAAGTGTTTGAAACTAGCTTGAGTTCCTTTATTTAAGAATGAAAAAATGGAATTATTATCAAGTGCGATATTATTATTTTTATTCACGCCATTAAAAATGGAGTCGATTGTTTGAGTGGAGGTATTTCCAAAATCTCCTTTTACAATATTTCCAAAAATGGAGAAAGTATTGCGATTGTCAATTAAATAATCAAAGCCAGCTCTATAAAAAGCGAATTCACTTAAACCAATATTGTCTGTATAAGTACTAATACTAGTTGGCTTTGGAATTAAAAGAAGGTCTCTGTAGTTGTCAATGGTACTGATTGATTTACTTTCTCTAAGATTAGCACTTGCCGAAAAATTAATTTTACTGCTTCTTAAATTTAAGTCGCCACCTGCATTGATTTTACCACGCATATCCACGCCACCTCTTAACCCTCCATTATAACCATTCTTTTTATTCTTCTTTAAAACGATGTTTAAAATACCAGCATTACCACCTGATGCGTCAAATTTAGCAGAAGGGTTGGTAATGATTTCAACTCTATCAATAATATCAGAAGGGATCTGATCCAAAGTCAAAGTAGTTGGACGATTGTCAATTAATAAAGTAGGTGTTGCATTTCTTAATGTGACATTCCCATCAATGTCTACATTTAAGTTGGGTATATTTTTCATCACTTCCACTGCAGTTTGTCCAGTGCTCGCTAAGTTCTTGTCTACATTGAAAATTTTTCTGTCAATCCCCATTTCAAATTGTGGCTTAGCAGAATTTGTTACAGTCACACTTTGTAATTGACTTGGGTCTTCCTCTAATTTAATATTTCCTAAATCTTTATCTACTAAAGCCATCATGTCTTGAGGGTTGCCACCTGGCTTCATGTTGAAGCTAATTTGCTTTTCATATTTCTTATATCCAATGCCTGAAATGATCAATTTAAAATTACCCATCACAGATAATTTATCAAAACTAAAATCTCCATTGCTAGCAGCAATCATAGTGGCTAAAGTCACTTCGCTTGCTTTTTTAGTTGCAGGATCAAATTTGCTACCTTTTAACTGTACGGTTGCACCGTCGATGCCTTTTTTGTTGGCATCTACCACTTTTCCATAAAAGTGACCCATATTCATATTGCCACCACCAGCAGGGCGACCTGTTGGAATTTGTGCCATTAATGTAAATTGAATCAATAAAGCACTAAAAAGTATCGTAAGTTGTTTCATAAATGTATTTGTGGTCTTTAGACCATTAGCGTTGCTTTCTGTTTAAGCAATAACACAAAATTCGTGCTAATGTTTAAAGAAAGGTACCTGTAAAGTATAAGCGGTTAAATAAGAGGAAGAATTAATGCAATCACTGCTCCCCAAATGGCTCCTAATGCAAATGCGACCCATCTAAATGGCCTACTTGCCTGGATGATTTTCTGCTGAATTATTTTACTAAATTTTTGATCCCATTGTGTATGTAAGTCCTGATTTAAATGGACACTGAACTCGGATATCAGCATGGGGAAGAGTAGGGCCAATTCCTCCATGAAGACTTCCTTTAATTCCTCAATCGTCTTCTCTCCAATGAACATGGAGATCATTGGAAGTTTGGCACTTAATTTATGCCTAAAAAAGTCATCTAATTTTTCATTGATCACAGGTTTTAGATTGTCAAAAGCATCGTTTTTTGTCAATAAAGGTAGGATCTCGGTTAAATTGATTTGCCCCAACCATTTATCTGACAAATAACGCCATTTGAATGGTACAATCCCTATGGCCCATACCAAGCACCAGCCAAAAGCACCCACTAAAATTGAAATCAAAAAAATCGTCATAATAAACATTTAAACTAAAAAACCCATCCCAAAATCGGGACAGGTTTTTAATGGGAGAACGATGGGTCTCGAACCCACGGCCTACAGTGCCACAAACTGTCGCTCTAACCTACTGAGCTACGCCCTCCATTTGGGCTGCAAAAATACGTTAATTCAGTAATCAATAAAATTAGT
>CAMBDE010000068.1 GCA_945865295.1 Chitinophaga pinensis
GAAGCATTTGATAAAATTTCTAAATTATTAGGCTTGCCTTATCCAGGTGGCCCCGTGCTGGATAAATTAGCGCAATTAGGAAATCCTAAAGCCTTTGAATTTGCGAAGCCAATGGTGCCCGATTTAAACTATTCTTTTAGTGGATTAAAAACAAGTGTCTTGTATTTTTTACAAAAGCAGGCGCCTGGATTTGTAGAAGCAAACTTGAATGACTTATGCGCATCTGTGCAATATACCATTGTAGAAATCCTTTTATATAAATTAAAGAAAGCCATCACGCAAACGGGCATCAAGCAGGTATGTATTGCAGGTGGCGTAAGTGCGAATTCTGGTGTTCGAAATGGGATAGAAGCTTTAGGGCAGAAGATGGGTGTAAAGACCTATCTACCTGCTATTCAATATTGTACCGACAATGCCGCAATGATTGCGATTACAGCCCATTATAAATACATCAATCAAGCATTTGAGCCTTTGTCCACATCGGCGCATGCTAGATCCAATTGGTAAGGGGAAATCACTTAACTTTGCAGCTTCAAAAACAGTTGAAAAATGATTAGTGCAAGAAACGTCACATTGGCCTACGGAAAAAGAGTCTTATTTGATGAAGTCAATATTAGCTTCACAAAAGGGAATTGTTATGGTATTATTGGAGCCAATGGTGCTGGTAAATCTACTTTCTTAAAAATATTAAGCGGAGAAATTGAACCTAATAAAGGATCTGTAGAAATCTCACCTGGTGAACGTATGTCCTTCTTAAAACAAAATCAATTTGAATTTGATGAGCAAACAGTTTTAAATACGGTGATGCAAGGTCATAAGCGTATGTGGGAAGTGATGCACGAAAAAGATGCTTTGTATGCGAAAGAAGATTTTACAGAAGCAGATGGTTTAAGAGCAGGTGAATTAGAAGGAGAATTTGGTGAAATGGGTGGATATGAGGCAGAGAGCAATGCAGCGAGTTTATTAAGTGACTTAGGTGTGAAAGAAGATATGCATCAATCCTTGATGAAAGACATTCCTAGTAATTTTAAATTGCGTGTATTGTTGGCGCAGTCTTTGTTTGGGAATCCTGATATTTTATTATTGGATGAGCCTACCAACGGATTGGACATTGAAACAATTGGTTGGTTGGAAAACTTTTTAGCGGACTATGAAAACATTGTGTTGGTTGTAAGTCACGATCGTCACTTCTTAGATACAGTGTGTACGCACGTTTCGGACGTGGACCGTTCTAAAATTAAAACCTTTACGGGTAACTATTCTTTTTGGTATGAGTCTTCTCAATTGATGGCGCGTCAGATGTCGGATAAGAATAAAAAGAACGAAGACAAACGTGCTGCATTGTTGGACTTCATTGCGCGTTTCTCTGCCAATGCAAGTAAGAGTAAGCAAGCGACATCACGTAAAAAAGCCTTGGAGAAATTAACGATCGAAGAAATTGAACCATCCAATAGAAAGTACCCTGGTATTATTTTTCAGCCATTGCGTGAAGTGGGCAATCAAATATTAAATGTTGAAAAATTACAAAAAACAGTTGATGGTCGTGTCTTATTTAAAGATGTTACTTTCTCTGTAAGTAAGAATGATAAAATTGCTTTTTTAAGTAAGGATGCTTTAGCGATTACTTATTTCTTTGAGATCATCAATGGAATGGGTCAAGCAGATAGTGGCAGTTTTGAATGGGGTACAACGATCACAAAAGCTTATTTACCTATGGAGCACAACGAGGACTTTGTTAAGCCATTGACCTTGATGGATTGGTTAAGACAATTTGTGCCTGCGCATGTAACCGATGCAGATGAACCATTTATCCGAGGATTTTTAGGTAAAATGTTGTTCAGTGGGGATGATGTGATGAAGAAATCGGATGTATTAAGTGGAGGAGAAAAAGTACGTTGTATGGTGAGCAAAATGATGTTACAAAATCCCAATGTGACCGTTTTGGATCAACCAACCAACCACTTAGACTTGGAGAGCATCCAAGCATTTAACGAAGGCTGTCAGAATTTTCCAGGCATCGTCTTAATGACCTCACATGACCACACTTTTATGCAAACTGTGGCTAACCGTGTGATCGAATTAACACCTAAAGGGATCATCGACCGACTAATGACCTTTGACGAGTATATGGAGGATAAAAGGGTTCAAGAATTAAGAGCAGAATACTATTCTTAGCCGCTGAAAAGGGTTAAAAATCAACATTTTAGCAATAAAAGACCTTTTTTCAACGTTTGATAGAAAAAAACATTAAAAAAATGGGACTGTAAGGTATAATTACATACCTTTGCCGTCCGTAAAAAATTTTTTCTCATGGCTAGAGTATGTCAGATAACTGGAAAGAAACCGATGACTGGAAACAGTGTATCGCATTCTAATATTAAAACAAAGCGTCGTTTTCTACCGAACTTACAAAAGAAGCGTTTCTACTTTGTTGAAGAAGATCGTTGGATCACTTTAAAAGTATCTGCTGATGCTTTAAGAACTATTGATAAAAATGGTTTAGCAGCAGTTGTAAAAGATTTAAGAGCCGCAGGCACTAAGATCTAATCAAATCATCATTTAAGTATAACTTATAATATACCATCATGGCACGTAAAGGCAACAGAGTTCAAGTAATATTAGAGTGCACAGAGCACAAGACTACTGGTTTACCAGGTACTAGTCGTTATATTACTACTAAGAACAAAAAGAATACTCCAGATCGTTTGGAGTTCAAAAAGTATAATCCAATTTTGAAAAAAGTAACTGTACACAAAGAAATTAAATAATCATGGCAAAAGCAGCTTCTAAAAACGCGAAAATCAAGGATCTTAAGGCTTCTGCTGAAGCAAAAAACTGGACTAAAGTAATTAAAGCAATACGTAGTCCTAAAACAGGTGCGTATACTTTTAAAGAGTCTATCGTTTATAAAGACAACGTTAAAGAGTTCTTAGCAGCTAAATAATTACTGCTATTGATGCTCTTGATCAATAAGATTCAAAAACCTTCATTCATACTGAAGGTTTTTTTATGTCCACAATAAACAGATATGGGATTAAGTGGGGAGGGATTATTATTGTATATGATACTGTAATTGATTAATTTTGATACCTATGAGTTTTTTAGGAAAATTATTTGGAAAGAAAGAACAGGAAACACTAGACCAGGGTTTGGAAAAGACCAAACAAGGCTTTTTTGAGCGTATTTCTAAAGTGATCATTGGTAAGACCTCCGTAGATGAAGATGTCTTAGATCAATTAGAAGAAGCACTCATTGGGGCGGATGTAGGAGTAGATACCACTTTGGCCATTATTGAACGTATTCAATATAGAGTGAAGAAGGATAAATATGTTTCAACATCCGAATTAAACCAAATTTTACACGACGAGATTGCAAATTTATTAATAGATGCCCCACAAGATCTCGCTGGTTTTCAGGTACCTATAGATAAAAAACCTTTTATTACACTTGTTGTAGGGGTCAATGGCGTCGGTAAGACAACAACTATTGGCAAATTGGCGCATCATTTTAAAGCCGCAGGGAACGAGGTCTTATTGGGTGCCGCAGATACCTTTAGGGCTGCTGCTGTAGACCAATTGACTATTTGGAGTGAAAGGGTTGGTGTACCTATTGTTAAGCAAAATATGGGTGCTGATCCTAGTTCTGTCGCTTTTGATACGGTGCAATCCGCCATTGCTAGAAAATCTGATATTGTTTTCATTGATACTGCCGGGCGTCTACATAACAAAGCCCATTTAATGGACGAGTTGAATAAAATCAATCGGGTCATTCAAAAACAAATTCCAGCTGCGCCACATGAAGTACTTTTAGTATTAGATGGCTCAACTGGTCAAAATGCTTTAGAACAAGCAAAACAATTTATGGCAGTGACCAATGTGACTGCACTTGCCATCACTAAATTAGATGGTACTGCAAAAGGGGGTGTCTTATTAGCCATTGCACATCAGTGTAAAATACCAGTAAAATATATTGGTGTTGGGGAACAATTAGACGACCTAATCTTGTTTGATAAAGATGTTTTTGTACAAAGCTTATTTAAGGGTGTAGCGAATCCCTAAACCAGCCCATCCACTTTCAAAATAGCTAGACCCAACAAAATTAAATGAAGGTTGCCAGTCTATACTAAGGTTCAATGGTGCATTTTTAATCTTGTAATCCAGCCCTAAAATACCATCTACACCAACTGCAATTCCGGCTTTGTGGGTGGGGTTATTCTTTTTCCATTCTTCGCTCCATATTCCTAAATGCCCACCATAACCAATATACCAACTTAGTTGTTCGGTGTTGGCGAAGGCACTGTATTTCTCTATCATGATCGTCGTTCTAAAGCCGTCTAATGTAAAATAACCCAGCACTTCGATAGCTTTACTACTTGTCAAAAAACTTTTATAAGTGATGGCGCTAGGGTACATTTTAACACCAATCGCTTTTTTATAGCCAGTGGTAAATGGGCCAGATTTTTTGGCAGGTTCTAAACTATAAGCCTGAGCGGTCGCTTGTAAAGTGAAAAGTCCTAAAAGCGGAATAAGTAAAAGGGGGATTATTCGCATAATATTAGCTGTTTGAATCTTACAAATTTAGTATTCAAGGTACAAACTACTGTTTAAAAAATGGTAAAATTTGGGTAAGTTTGTAACATGCATCCTTTTCAAGAACTGATCGAAAAATTTAATCAAGATTTCGATACATCACATTTTCCTGCAGAACCGGCTACATTGTATGAGCCGAGTGCATATTTTTTAAAAATTGGCGGTAAGCGTATCCGTCCAGTTTTATGTCTTTTAGGCAATGAATTATTCAGTGAATTACATCCAGATGCATTTTTAGCTGCTAAAGCTGTTGAGTTATTTCATAATTTCTCTTTAGTGCATGATGACATGATGGACGAGGCCAGTTTAAGAAGAGGCCAGCCCACTGTGCACACAAAATATGATTCAAGTACAGCATTACTAGTAGGCGATATCATGGTGATTAGAGCTTACGAATATATCCAGCCAATTCAATCCAACCATTTATCTAAAATTCTTGCACTCTTTAATCAAACTGCTAGAGAAGTTTGTGAAGGGCAACAATTGGATATGGATTATGCCAAAAGAGCAAATGTTTCAATGGAGGAATACATCCACATGATTACCTTAAAAACTTCTGTGCTTTTAGCAGCGAGTTTACAAATGGGTGCGATCATTGGTGGTGCTGGCGAACACAACTGTACTCATTTATATGAGTTCGGAAAAAAATTAGGCATTGCATTTCAAATACAAGACGATTATTTAGACGCTTTTGGTGACGCTGCTGTATTTGGTAAAGATGCGGGAGGAGATATCAAGCAAAATAAAAAAACATTCCTTTTAATACGTGCATTAGAAACAGCTAACCCTGAACAGCTCAAAAATTTAAATGCTTTACTGGCTTCGGATGCTACAGATAAAGTGGATCAAGTGTTGGCTATTTTTAAAGCTTGTAAAGTTGACGCTTGGGCAGCCGATTTAAAACAGCAATACATGCAAGAAGCCTTAGCACATTTAGAAGCTATTGCTGTGGTTGAAGCAAGAAAAAAGCCATTGATTGATTTGGCGAATTATTTAATGAACAGAATCCAATAATTATATGTCTTTATTTAGAAAGAAGTCAATTGAAAAAATTGTACAAGATGCCGAAGCTGGTCTAGTAGATGGACATAGTACGAGTGGATTAAAAAAAGTGTTAGGAGTTCGTGACCTTACTTTAATGGGTATCGCTGCTGTGGTGGGTGCAGGTATTTTTTCAACCATTGGTACAGCAGCTTTTCACGGTGGACCTGGCATCTCTGTTTTATTTTTGATCACTGCTGTAACTTGTGGTTTTAGTGCACTCTGTTATGCAGAATTTGCGAGTAGGGTGCCTATTGCCGGAAGCGCCTATACCTATGCTTATGTTACTTTTGGAGAACTAGTCGCATGGATTATTGGCTGGGCATTGATTTTAGAATATGCCATTGGAAATATTGTTGTAGCGATAAGTTGGAGTGGCTATTTTATTAATTTATTAGAAGGGTTCCATATTCATCTTCCCGGTTGGTTGTCGACTAATTTTGAGACAGCACAACAGGGCTATGAAGAAGCCATGAAGCATTTAGCTGCTGGAGGTACTCCAGCAACTTTTAGCAAACTTGCAAGAATAGGTTATGATGCCATTACCAATGCACCTATGATTGGTAGTACAAGAATTATTTTAAATATTCCTGCATTTGTGATCGTTGTATTGATTACAATGTTGGTATATAGAGGGATTAAAGAAAGTAAAAAGAGTACCAACATTATGGTGATTTTTAAAATCGCTATTATATTAATGGTGATTGTACTTGGTTTCTTTTATGTGGATACAGCCAATTGGGAACCATTTATGCCCAATGGTTTTAAGGGTGTCTTAGCAGGGGTATCGGCCGTATTTTATGCCTATATCGGATTTGATGCTATTTCTACCACCGCTGAAGAATGTAAAAATCCGCAAAGAGATATGCCAAGGGGAATGATCTATTCCTTATTAATTTGTACTGTATTGTATATTCTTATAGCTTTGGTTTTAACTGGTATGGTCAACTATACAGAATTAAAAGTGGATGATCCATTGGCATTTGTATTTGAAAGAATTGGTTTACATAAAATTGGATATATCATTTCAATCAGTGCTGTAGTGGCTACCACAAGTGTGCTCTTAGTTTTTCAATTAGGACAACCAAGAATTTGGATGAGCATGAGCCGTGATGGTTTATTACCAAAGAAATTTTCAGAAGTACATCCAACATATGGTACGCCAGGTTTTGCCACCATCATTACTGGTATTTTTGTTGGGGTGCCTGCAATGTTTATGTCTATCTCTAGAATGACGGATTTAACAAGTATCGGCACTTTGTTTGCATTTGTGCTAGTTTGTTTTGGTGTATTGGTATTACCAAGATTGTCCCCTTCAATCAAAGGTCAAGCATTTAGATTACCTTATATCAATGGACAGTATATCATTCCAGCATTGGCATTGATCTTTTTATATTTTGGACAACATAGAATTTTAAATGCATTTAAAGAGGTAGGGAACGAAGGCTATCAGGAAATCTTATTCTTAGTGTTTGCATTCATATTTATTGTGGTGGCTATTTTAAGTTTCTTAAGAAAATATTCAATCATTCCTATCATTGGCGCAATGTGTTGTTTATACTTAATGATTGAGATCCCTCCAGTGAGCTGGTTATGGTTCTTTGTTTGGATGTCGATTGGTTTGGTGATTTACACTTTGTATTCTAAAAAGCATAGTCTTTTAGCAAAAAATTAATGGATGAAGTATCAAGTAGGTGATGAAATATTGGTGCTGCATAGCAATGAGGAAGGACATATCATTGAAATCATGAATGATGAAATGGTGATGATAGAAGTACGTGGGGTAAAATTTCCCGCTTATATGGATCAGATAGATTTTCCATATTTTAAGCGTTTTACAGAAAAGAAATTATTTCCAGAAAAAAAAGCACCTCTAAAGCTTTTTGTAGATCAAATTCCAAAAGAAAAAATACAAAAGAACGCGAGTAAAGAAGATACCGGAGTATGGTTGAATTTAATCCCAAAGTTTAGCTTAGACGATTTCAATGACGAAGTAGTAGACACACTTAAAATTTTCTTGTCCAATAAAACAAGGATTGAATATAATTTTGTTTACGAGCAATCGGCCCAAGGCGAGGTGGACTTTTCTATTGCGTCTACCATTGCACCATTTACCGATTTCTATATTCATGATATTCCATTTGCAACAGTGAATGATAGTCCTCAATTTTCATTTGATTTTTCTTTAACAGAACAGCATAAGAAAAAAGCAGATTATTTTGAATCAGTTGTGAAAATTAAGCCTAAACAAATTTTTCAAAAAATTGAAACCTTAAAAGAAGACAATAAAGTGAGCTTGGATTATGTATTGTTTGAAACCTATCCAGATAAAGCCGAAGACAATCATATTGCAATTGATGTTTTAAGAAATGCAGGATATATAGTATATGATGCTTCTAAAATCAAAGAACATATTCCTGCTGCTAGATCTGTGGTGGATCTTCATATCGAAAAATTAATGGATCGACATAGTCATCTAACCAATGTCGAAATTATACACTTTCAATTGGAAGCTTTTGAAAAATGGTTTGAGTTAGCGCAGCTAAATTATTTGCCTTCCATGATCATCATTCATGGTGTTGGATCTGGGAAACTTAAAAATGAAGTCCACGATTTACTAAAAGTAAAGAAGGGCGTCAAAAGCTTTATCAATCAATACTCCGAATTCTATGGATATGGAGCCACTGAAGTCTTTTTTGAGTATTAAGCACATCCACTTTATTTTACTACCTTTGGCCTGACTACAATCCCGAGCTATCGTGGTAAGCAATTGCCAAGGAAAGTCCGGACAGCATAGGGTAACCCACCGGTCAATAGCCGGCATCTCAGCAATGGGATAGAGAAAGTGCCACAGAAAATAACTACCTCGCAAGAGGAAAAGGTGAAAACGTGCGGTAAGAGCGCACGAATAAGACAAGTAATTGTTTTATAGGGTAAACCTTGGGTGCTGTAATGCCATGTAAAGGGACGTTTGAGAACGACTCGTTCGAGTCCCAGGGTAGGCAGCAAGACTTTAGCAGTAATGTTAAGGCTAGATAAATGATAGTTTAG
>CAMBDE010000069.1 GCA_945865295.1 Chitinophaga pinensis
CTGAGTTATATGTAAGTAAATTAAACGAGTATGCTCCCCTAAAAATTACTTCTATTAATGCAAACAATACTTCATTGCCAATAGGTAGAACCGAAATTATTAAATGGAAGGGTGCCGATGGTTTAGAGATAGAAGGTTTATTAACTTATCCCTTGAATTATACAGCTGGTAAAAAAGTACCCTTAATTTTAAATATACATGGCGGCCCTGCTGGCAATTTTGGTCAAACTTGTATTGCCACTAATCAGGGTACTTATCCATTAGCCGCTTTAAGCGAAGACGGATATGCTATTTTGAGACCAAACCCGAGAGGATCAAGTGGTTATGGAAGTAGTTTTAGAATGGCGAACAGGCAGGATTGGGGTGGTAAAGATTATATTGACTTAATGAATGGTGTTGATCAGGTAATTAAAATGGGTGTTACAGACGAGACTATGTTAGGGGTGATGGGATGGAGTTATGGTGGATTTATGAGTAGTTGGATTGTTGGACATACCAATCGTTTTAAAGCTGCTTCTATTGGAGCGCCAGTTGTAGATCTTAGTTTTCAAAATTTGACCGATGATATTGAAGGATTTTTACCTTCTTATTTTAAATCAGATCCTTGGAATAATTGGTCAATGTATAGTGAGCATTCCCCATTAAGATATGTTCAAAATGTACAAACACCTGTGATGTTACAACATGGGGAAGCGGATCAAAGAGTTCCTTTGGGTAATTCAGTTATGTTTTACAATGCATTAAAAAGAAGAAATATTCCAGTAAAGCTTTTGGTTTTACCAAGACAGCCACATGGACCTAGTGAACCAAGAATGGTTTTAAAAACAATGCAAACCAATATAGAATGGTTTGCAAGTTTACTTAAGCCATAAATCCTATACAATCATACCCATTAGTACCGACTTTTAAAAGGTGCTAATGGGTATAAAACCTATGCTCTAATCCCTATGCCTTACACTTGATGCTCCAGAGCTTTGCATGTCTTTGATAGCGGCCGCTCCTTTATAATCTATACTACTTGCGCCAGTCGCATGCAATTTAAGTATACCTGATACATTAATTTTTACACTACTCGCACCAGAAGCATCCACAGATGCACCTTTAACTAAATAATCATACATTTTCACACTTGTTGCGCCTGATACATCTAAAATCAAATCATCCCCTGAACCGGATACTTCAAAAGCACATGCACCTGAACCTTTCATCGAAAATGCATTGGCTTGCACTGTTGCCTTGAAACTAGAAGCGCCTGACAAATCTGCCAGTAAAGTGCCTGCTTTGATATCCCCTTTTAAATCACTCGCTCCAGAAAGATTGATCTTTAATTTCTCCGAGCTTAATCCATTCACTATTTTGATATTGGTAGCGCCAGAAGCAGTGATCGCATACAAGTCTTTTACACTCACATAGGCCTTGATTCTATAATCTTCATTCCCCCATTTCCACCACCTGTTATCTGACAATCTAATAATTAATGTGCCCCCGTCTACTTCTGTGATGATTCTATTTCTGTACTCCTCTGATTTTGCACTCACTGCAACTTCTGTCTTATCAGACTGACTTATGAATAACTCAATGGCATTGGATACACGAATAGATGTGAAATTGGACAGTTTTCTTACCTGTACATTTTCATCATAAATCACGCCCATTTTAGTTTGAGCTTGAGCAACAAAGGCCATAAAAAGGCAGGCTAAAAAGATCATTTTTTTCATAAGAAGGGTTATTTATATCGTTTAACGAAAGGCTTAGACTAAAGTTACAGTTGTTCATATAAAAAAAGCCCCCTATTTTTGCTCCGTCCTCGGGGTGCTGTAAAAAGCTGAGATAAAACCCGTTGAACCTGAACAGGATAATGCCTGCGAAGGGAAGGTCATCGCAATTTCTGCGCCTCTTCTCATAGCTATTTCCTGTTCCTGTTATTATTCAACTAAGAATTAGCTATGACTAAGATATTGGGCACCTTGCTCTCTTTTATATTTGTTGCCCCTTTGTTCGCGCAAGTGCCTCCACAGATGCTTA
Organism: Chitinophaga pinensis; assembly: GCA_945865295.1. GTDB lineage: Bacteria > Bacteroidota > Bacteroidia > Chitinophagales > Chitinophagaceae > Sediminibacterium > Sediminibacterium pinensis_A. Next base: position 2,026 of record CAMBDE010000069.1, read on the forward strand.
TTAAAAAGGATAGTACTAATAAATATACCGACAGTATTAGAAGTTTGCCACCATTGGAGATTAGATCCATACGCGTGAGTGAGCAGGCGCCTTTTGCAAAAACAAATATCAGCAAAGCACAAATTGCTTTAAATAATGTTGGTCAAGACCTTCCCTTTCTACTTGAGAATACCCCTTCGGTGGTGGTGCATGCAGATGCAGGTATTGGTGTTGGTTATACAGGCATTCGAATTAGAGGTACAGATGCCACAAGAATCAACTTTACATTAAATGGTATTCCTTATAATGACCCAGAAAGTATGGGGACCTTTTTTGTGAATATTCCAGACTTTGGATCTAGCGTGAATAGCATACAAATACAAAGAGGTGTAGGTACTTCTACCAATGGGGCTGGTGCATTTGGGGCTAGTGTGAACTTAATGACCAATGAATACAATCCAAGCGCTTATCTATCCTTACAAAATACAGCTGGCTCATTTAATAGCTTTAAAAATAATATAGTTTTTGGTTCAGGCATACTCAATAATAAATTCACTATTGATGGAAGAATTAGTTCCATTACAAGTGATGGATTTATTGACAGAGCCAGTAGCAATTTAAAAAGCTTTTATATTAGTACCACTTATTGGGCTAATCAATCTTCTTTGAGGTTAAATATATTTAGTGGGAAAGAAAAGACTTACCAAGCATGGTATGGTGTGCCTCAGGAATTAATAAGTACGAACAGAACATTCAATCCAGCTGGAACAGAAAAAGCAGATGCGCCTTATAACAATCAAACAGATAATTATAGGCAAACCCATTATCAATTGTTTTACAATAAGAACATCAATCCTAATTGGAAATGGAATACTGCTTTTTATTTAACGACTGGTAAAGGGTATTACGAAGAGTATAAAGCAGGGGTTGATTTTTTGGATTACAATATCGATATCACAGGTAAATCCAATGTTCCAGCTGATTTAGTTAGAAGAAGGTGGTTAGACAACAACTTTTATGGACAGATTGCCGCCATCTCATTCGTGGATAGCTTAAATGATTTGACCATAGGTGGCGGCTGGAGTGTATACAATGGATTGCATTTTGGCACACTACCCTATTTGTCAAATACTTTCGCTCCGTCAAATTTTAAGTACTATGATAATGATGCACTTAAAAAAGAAATGAATACCTATGTGAAATGGGAAAGGAAATTGACAAAACAATTTAAAAGTTTTATAGACTTACAGTACAGATTTGTGAATCATCAAATGAATGGATTTACAAAAAATACTGACTTATCAACTGAAAGAAAATTTAATTTCTTTAACCCTAAAATGGGTTTGACCTATCAAGCAAAAAATATTTTTTATTACACAAGTCTAGCCGTTGCCAATAAAGAACCCAATAGAGATGACTTTGAAGCAAGCGCTAAGGAACAACCAAGAAAAGAACAATTAATAGATTGGGAGACAGGATTTGAATTTAAAAAACCTACATATGCCATCAATGCAAATGTCTACTTCATGAATTATAAAGATCAATTGGTATTGACAGGAAAGATCAATGATGTAGGCGCCTATACTAGAACCAATGTTCCAAAAAGCTATAGAGCAGGAATAGAGTTACAAGTGAAATACGCAACGAATAAAAAATACAGTTCTACTTATAGTATCACATTGAGTCAAAATAAGATTGAGGCATTTACTGAGTATGTAGATGATTACGATCAATTCACGCAAGTAGCTATCCAGCATAAAAATACCAATATTGCCTTATCCCCTAGTTTAACATCTACACGCACTTTTAATTGGAAACCAAATGATAAGCTGAATTTTTTCTGGACAACCAAATACACTTCAAAACAATTCCTTGACAACACACAGAATAATTATAGAATTTTAGACGCTTATTTTATCAATGATATCAATGCACATTGGACAATTTTGAATAAAACAAAATTCACCATGCTATTACAGTTCTATGCCAATAATCTATTGGATGTAAAATATGCACCAAATGGCTATACCTATAGTTATATCTCTGATCGCAGTGTAACCACATCCAATAATTATTACCCCATGGTAGGAAGAAATTATTGGTTAAGTTTAAAGATTGACTTGAAATAAAAATACCCTTCCCCCTGAGTATGGGTTAGATTTAACCCATAAAAAAGGTCCTGATTCTTCAGGACCTTTCCTTTTTTAATATTTAATCGTACTTACTTCTTTGCTTTATCTACCTTATTAATAAAATCAATCAACCCTGTAAAGTAGGTTGTTTGATCATCATACATCGACATATGTGATCCTTTTGGACAGTATAAGAATTGACCATCTTTTACTTGTTTAGAAAGCGCTTCCATAGCCTTAGGATCCATGGTATCAAACTCGCCACCAATACTTAAAGTAGGTACTGTAATTGTATTCAAATCGGCTTTGCGATCCCAATTCTTTAATACTGCGTCTCCTACCACACCAAATTCAGAAGGACCTTGCATTTTTAAATACAAAGGATAGTTCATTCTTGCAAAGGCACGCTTCACAGGATCAGGCCAATTGGCAGGAGGCATTCTTAAAATATGTTCTGGATAATAATAGTCTGTGATAATTTTTAAATACGCAGGGTTCGTATAATCGCCCTTTGCTTCATAGGCACGAATTGTTGCTAAGACTTCCTTAGGTAATTTTGGCCCTAATACCTCATTGGCATATTTTACATAATCAGGAATAGAAGGCACCATATTAGAAATAATAAGCCCCTTTAAATTATTTTGATACTTAAGCGCATACTCAGTTGCCAAAATACCACCCCAAGAATGACCTAATAAAAAGAAATTAGAAGAATCCATACCTAAGGCCTTCCTCACAGTTTCTACTTCTTCTACAAATCGTGGTAAATTCCATAAACTAGAATCGTTAGGGTTATCGGAATAAGCAGAACCTAATTGATCATAGTAATAATATTCTATTTCCGCTTTTGGAAAATAGGAATCGAAACATTCAAAATATTCGTGTGTTGAACCAGGCCCTCCATGTAACAATAAAACCTTTATTTTTGGATTATTCCCTACTCTTTTTGTCCATACATTAAATACACCCTTACTTGTTGTAATAGGTATTAATTTTACGCCACCAGAAAGGCTGTCTTCTCTATTAGCATTATCGTGATAAGCCGACGGCTTATTGCCATCAACATTACAAGCACTAAATACTAGAGTAGCCATTAATAATAATGCACTTAGTTTTTTCATTTAAAGTAATTTAGAATATTAATAAAAGATTATCCAGGAAATTTTTCTTGCCATGCCAACATGCCACCTACTACATTGACTACATTTTTAAAGCCATAAGGCTCCATCATCATACAAGCCTGTCCGCTTCTGTTCCCACTTCTACAATACACATAAACGGTTTCCTCTTTTAAGTGTTCTACTTCATCTAACATCAAAGCTTGAACCAAACCTAGTGGTAATAATTGCCCACCAATATTGAATGCAGCATGCTCGTGCGGCTCACGAACGTCTAATAAATTAAGTTTTTCACCCGCATCTATTCTTGCTTTTAATTCCTCTACTGTAATTGTATTCATAATTAATCTTTTGAAATGTATAATAATGTGAATGACGTAAATATTTAATACTGGATGGAATCTCTAATTACTTTTACTGGCGCTACTTTATCCAATACTAAATTAATGGTAGCTCCTTTGGAAATCATATTTTGAATGGGCATCCCTAATGAATCTAATTGACTTCCATAGACAGTTGGACTTTGGTCAAATACAAATGCAGATGCGCTATCTCCAATAGATCCATTCACTGAAACCAGGCCAAGATTTAATCCTAAACTCATTAACTGCGCTTTGGCTTGTTCGTAGGTTAAGCCTACTAAATCTGGCATCAGCATACCTGCAGAGGCACCACCATCTCCTACTAAAAAATGTATTAAAGTACCTGAAGGTATTTTTGAACCTGGCGCAATGGGTTGACCATTGACTAATTGGTCAATCACCACATTTTTATTTTGATCTGAAACCATTTGTATTGAGCCCAATCTTAATCCTAATACTTTTAAATAAGTCTCTGCGCTTTTAATAGAAAATCCAACAAGGTTTGGCATATCTACTTGTGGCGCAACCACACGATTAATTGTTAGATAGATTGTCCTGCCTTTTTTCACAATCTCATCTGCCTCTGGAGTTTGTCTTAAGACCGCATTTCTAGCAAGGGTGTCTACATATATGGAGTCTTGCAACTCTACATCAAAACCTGCAGCAATTAAATTTTTCTCTGCAGCAAGCACATCCAATCCAATCACTGCTGGTACTTTTCCCGTTTCACCATTTCCAGTAATCCATCCCAACGAGAAAAAGAAAATAACCAATAAGCAAATAGCTACTCCAAAACCAATGAGCATGTTCATCCACAATGGTTTTTTTAATATGTCGTCAATGAATTTCAAATTGCTTGATTTTATTTTTTTTCTAAACTATCTTCAATGATCCAACCATAAAAATCTGTTAAGTTCCAGCCCATTGCTTTGACTTGCTGAGGAATCACACTTGCCTCACTTTGTCCAGGCACGGTATTGACTTCTAACATATAGGCTTTCTCTGCAGCTTCATCATAAATGAAATCAATTCTAACAACGCCTCTGCAATTTAAAATTGAATATACTTTTTGTGCGGCAGCCGTTAAACTGTCAAACATTGTTGCAGTGATATCTGCAGGGGTAATTTCTTGACTCTTGCCTTGGTACTTTGCCTCATAATCAAAAAACTCATTCTCTGTCTTGATTTCTGTAATGGGCAATACCGTGATCTTACCTTTGGATTTAAATACGCCAATAGTGAACTCCCTTCCACTTATAAATTCTTCTACTAAAATTTGTGTATCCTCTTTAAACGCTTTTTCTAATGCTATAGGTAGTTCACCTGCTTGATTCACTTTACTTATACCAAAACTACTTCCACCATTATTTGGCTTCACAAAAACAGGCAATGATAGATTTGATAATATTTGTTCTGGGCTTAAAGCTTGCTCCTTAAATAAATGTAAAGATTTTGCAACGCCTATTCCACCAAATCCAGCCACTGCAACCGTATATCTTTTATTAAAAGTCAATGCAGAGGTAGCAGTATCACAACTAGTATATGGCAAGCTAATCATATCAAAATAGCCTTGTAATTTTCCATCCTCGCCTGGTGTGCCATGAATACACATTAAAGCCACATCAAATTTAATTTTTTCTGCACCTTCTACAATGCTAAAATCCGCTTTGTCAACAGCCTCTTCTTCTCCCACTGTATTTTCATACCACCATCCTGTAGGATGAATATCTATTTGATATACTTCAAATTTTGATTTATCCAATGCATTGAACACCGTCTTTGCACTTTTATAACTTATCTCGGCTTCAGAGCTATATCCTCCTGTCACCAATGCCACTTTTATTTTCATAGGACCCACTTTATATTGGTTTGATAACGAACCAAAAATTATGACAATAAAAAAAGGGAAATGATTCCCTTTTTAAACCATTTAATTATAAATGTAACTTTTCTTTTTTAGCCAATAATTCATCCACTGTTTCTTTGTATAATTCATCTGGTATACAACAATCAACAGGGCAAACAGCAGCACACTGAGGTTCTTCATGAAAACCTTGACATTCTGTGCATTTATTATGTGTGATGTAATAGGTATCCATTGCAACTGGTGTTATTCTTGCACCAGCATCCACAGCTGTGCCATCCATTAAAGTGTAAGCACCTTTTAATGAAGTACCATCGGCCATCGCCCATTCTACTCCGCCTTCATAGATAGCGTTATTTGGACATTCTGGCTCGCATGCGCCACAATTAATACATTCATCTGTAATTTTGATTGCCATAAAAAATATTTAAATTTTAGTAACGTACTTTTGCTTACAAAGATATAACACAAGCATGAACTTACAAGCAAGAATTAAAGGTTTTGTCGCCCTCGGACAACAACTATCAGATACAAATAATGCCCTATTAATTGAAGCAAAATCGGCTGCTTATCAACAAAATGCGTGGTTTTTGCCCGAATTCATTGACCAAGCCATTCAGCAAATAAGGGAGCAGTTTTTACAGCAAACAGCCCTGGAAGAATGGACTGCTGCATATCCAACTATTGCAGACCAAGCTACCCATATAAAAGTTGGTATTGTCATGGCTGGGAATATCCCCTTGGTAGGTTTTCATGATTTATTAAGTACGCTTATTGCAGGGCATACTGCCGTGGTGAAAAGGTCTTCCAAAGACCAGGTACTAACGGACTTTATCATTGCAAGTTTAATCAAAATCGATCCCGCATTTGAAGCACAGCTATTGGTTCAGGAACAGCTTAAAAATTGTGACGCCTATATCGCCACTGGAGGTAATACTGCCGGCAATTATTTTGAATATTAT
>CAMBDE010000070.1 GCA_945865295.1 Chitinophaga pinensis
GCATCCCCAGACAATATCTTAGAGAGAAGTTTTGGAGAAGTGTTGAAACCAGAAACAATCAACTACCGTACTTATAAGCCGGAGCGTGATGGACTTTTCTGTGAGCGTATTTTTGGTCCAGTAAAGGATTACGAATGTGCTTGTGGAAAGTATAAGAGAATTCGTTACAAAGGCATCGTTTGTGATCGTTGTGGCGTTGAAGTAACAGAAAAGAAAGTACGTCGTGAGCGTATGGGCCACATCAAATTGGTGGTGCCTGTAGTGCATATCTGGTACTTTAAATCTTTACCAAACAAAATCGGTTACTTGTTAGGAATGAGTTCTAAGAAATTAGAAACCATCATTTACTATGAGCGTTATGTTGTAATACAGCCAGGTATTAAAGATAATTTGAAAGTAGCTGATTTATTAACTGAGGAAGAGTATTTAGATTTATTAGATACTTTACCAAAAGAAAATCAATACTTACCTGATGATGATCCTCAAAAGTTCATCGCTAAGATGGGTGCGGATGCAGTACATGATTTATTAGGATTATTAGATCTTGATACATTAAGTTTCACATTACGTGATGCTGCTGCAAATGAAACATCTCAACAAAGAAAAGCAGATGCTTTAAAGCGTTTGAGTGTTGTAGAATCTTTCCGTGAAGCGAAGACGCATATTACCAACCAACCAGAGTGGATGGTAATGAAATATATTCCAGTTATTCCTCCAGAATTACGTCCATTGGTGCCATTAGATGGTGGCCGTTTTGCGTCTTCTGATTTGAATGATTTATACCGTCGTGTAATTATCCGTAACAACCGTTTAAAGCGTTTGCTAGAGATTAAAGCACCAGAAGTAATCTTGCGTAACGAAAAGCGTATGTTACAAGAAGCGATCGATTCTTTATTCGATAACTCTCGTAAGTCTAACGCCGTTAAAGCAGAAGGTGGACGTGCTTTGAAATCTTTATCGGATGTATTAAAAGGTAAGCAAGGTCGTTTCCGTCAAAACTTATTGGGTAAGCGTGTGGATTATTCTGGACGTTCTGTAATCGTAGTAGGACCTGAATTAAAAATGCACGAGTGCGGATTACCAAAGGATATGGCTGCGGAATTATTTAAGCCATTTATTATTCGTAAATTAATTGAAAGAGGTATCGTTAAAACAGTGAAGTCAGCTAAGAAATTAGTAGATAAAAAAGAAGCTGTGATTTGGGATATCTTAGAAAACATATTGAAAGGACATCCAGTGATGTTAAACCGTGCCCCAACATTGCACCGTTTATCTATCCAAGCTTTCCAACCTAAAATGGTGGAAGGTAAAGCGATTCAACTTCACCCATTAGTTACCGCGTCATTCAATGCCGATTTCGATGGTGACCAAATGGCGGTGCACGTTCCATTAAGCCATGCGGCGATTTTGGAAGCACAGTTGTTGATGTTGTCTTCTCACAATATATTGAACCCACAGAATGGTACGCCAATCACCCTTCCTTCTCAGGACATGGTCTTAGGTTTATACTATATTACTAAGGGTAAAAAATCAATGGGTGACTTAGTCGTAAGAGGTGAGGGCAAGGCTTTCTACAGCTTAGACGAGGTGATCATTGCATACAATGAAAACGTGATTGACCTACACGCAAACATTAGAGTAAAAACCAATGTACGTGAAGGTGGCGTTTTAGTAAACAAATTGATTGAAACAACGGTAGGTCGTGTGTTATTCAACCAACATACACCAAAGCCAGTTGGATTCGTGAATCAATTGTTGACTAAGAAAAGTTTAAGAGATATCATTGGTGATATCATTAAAATCACAGACGTTCCTACCACAGCAAAATTCTTGGATGATATTAAAACATTAGGTTTCAGAATGGCATTCCGTGGAGGTTTATCATTCAATGTGAACGACTTAGTTGTTCCTGAAACTAGACATGCATTACTAGAAGCTGCGAAAGTTGAAGTAGAAGAAGTTTGGGAAAACTATAACATGGGTCTTATTACGAATAACGAGCGTTATAACCAGGTAATTGATATCTGGGGACGTGTCGATACACGTATCACTGATACTTTAATTCGTGAAATGGCTACCGATAAGCAAGGTTTCAACTCTGTATACATGATGTTGGATTCTGGAGCAAGAGGTAGTAAAACACAGGTAAAGCAGTTGGTAGGTATTCGTGGATTGATGGCGAAGCCTCGTAAGAGTGGTAGCACAGGATCTGAGGTTATTGAAAATCCAATCTTATCTAACTTTAAAGGTGGATTGAACGTACTAGATTACTTTATTTCTACGCACGGTGCGCGTAAGGGTCTTGCGGATACTGCCTTAAAGACAGCGGATGCAGGTTACTTAACACGTCGTTTAGTGGATGTATCTCAAGATGTGGTGATCTCTGAAGAAGATTGCGGTACATTAAGAGGTATTGCTACAAGTGCATTGAAAGACAACGAAGATGTAATTGAACAATTAGCAGATAGAATTGAAGGACGTACTTCTTCTCAAGATGTTTTCAATCCAATCACCAACGAATTAATCGTTGCAGCTGGCGAAGAAATTTCAATTGATGCAGCTCGTTTAATTGAAGATGCAGGTATTGAAACAGTGGAGATTCGCTCTGTATTAACTTGTGAATGCAAGCGTGGTGTTTGTGTGAAATGTTATGGTAGAAACTTAGCTACAGGATATATCACTCAAATGGGTGATGCAGTAGGTATTATCGCTGCACAATCAATTGGTGAGCCAGGTACGCAGTTGACATTGCGTACTTTCCACGTGGGTGGTGTTGCTGGATCTTCTTCTGTTGAATCTAGCTTGAACGCTAAGTTTGATGGTACGATTCAGTTTGACGGTCTACGTACAGTGGATACCATCAACAACGATGGCAACAAAGTAAAAGTAGTCATCGGACGTACAGGTGAAGTAAGAATTATGGATATGAAGAATGATCGTTTAATGATTACAAATAACGTTCCTTACGGTGCTTTGTTAGCTGTTAAAGATGGCGCAACAGTGAAGAAGGGAGATGTGATTTGTACATGGGATCCATTCAATAACGTCATTGTTGCTGAGCAAAATGGTAAGATCGAATTTGAAAATATATTAGAAGGATTTACGTATCGTGATGAAGCGGATGAGCAAACTGGTCACCGTGAAAAAGTGGTAATTGAATCCAAGGATAAAACAAAAATTCCAACTATCATCTTAGCAGGTGCGAAAGACAATAAAATGTACAACTTGCCAGTAGGTTCACACATTGTTATCGAAGCAGGTGTGGAAGTGAAAGCAGGACATATCTTGGTAAAAATTCCAAGAGTCTTAGGTAAGTTAAGAGATATCACGGGAGGTCTTCCACGTGTAACTGAATTATTCGAGGCAAGAAATCCAGGTAACCCTGCGATTGTTTGTGAGATCGATGGTATCGTTGCATTTGGTAATATCAAGCGTGGTAATAGAGAGATTGTTGTGGAGTCTAAAGATGGTATGGTGAAGAAGTACTTAGTGCCATTAACTCGTCAGATCTTGGTTCAAGATAGTGACTTTGTTAAAGCAGGTTCTCCTTTATCAGATGGTCAAATTGCACCAGCAGATATCTTAGCAATCAGAGGTCCTTATGCTGTTCAAGAATACGTTGTAAATGAAATCCAAGAGGTATATCGTTTACAAGGTGTGAAGATCAATGATAAGCATATCGAAGTGATTGTTCGTCAAATGATGAAGAAAGTAGAGATCGTGGATGCAGGGGACACTAAATTCTTAGAAGAAGATTTAGAAGATCGTTTTGACTTTATCGAAGAGAATGATCGTATTTATGATAAGAAAGTAGTTACCGATGGTGGCGAAAGTGCTAAATTTAAACCTGGTCAAATTGTAACTGTTCGTGAATTAAGAGAAGAGAATTCTATCTTAAAGCGTGCAGACAAGAAAGTAGTAGAAGTGCGCGATGCGAAACCTGCTACGGCTCGTCCAGTCTTATTAGGTATCACAAAAGCTTCATTGGGTGTTCAAAGCTGGATCTCAGCTGCGTCATTCCAAGAGACGACTAAAGTGTTGAGTCAAGCTGCTATTCAAGGCAAGGTGGACTTAATGCTTGGATTGAAGGAGAATGTTATTACAGGTCACTTAATTCCTGCAGGTACTGGTCAAAAGGAGTTCGAAAAATTGATCGTAGGAAGTAAGGAAGAATATGAAGTGTTGGCTACAACTCGTGAGGCGATGAGCTTTGATGAGGAGGAATAAGCACATTAATTGATTTTGTTAAAAAGCAGGAAATAGTACTATTTCCTGCTTTTTTTATGCTTTAAATACAAGGTTTTATTTATTTTACTTATTTTTATAGGGTAGGGCGACCTGCCTACATTCAAATAAATTATAATTCAAAATGAAGTCAATTAATTGGGTTGTGAATGGTGTATTAGCTTTGGCAATAATTATCTTGTATGTATTGCATTTTAGTGGCGATGCTGCTACAAGCAACAAAGCAACTATGCAAGCAGGTGGTGGAACTAGAGTTGCTTATTTTGAAATTGATTCTATTCAAAATAACTATATCTTTTTTAAAGATGTGAAAGATGCATTGCAATTAAAAGATATGGAAAATGCAAAACAATTGACAGCCCTTAAAAATGCCTTTTCTGCTAAGTACCAAGATCTTCAAAAGAATGGTCAGTATTTATCTCAAGGAGAAGTTGTTGCAAGACAACAAGAGTTACAACAATTAGAAAAGAACTATGCGAATACAGAGCAACAATTGACTCAAGTGTTACAAGAGGAGAGTTATAGAAAATTACAGGAAGTAAAAAAGAAAATAGAAGCTTTTATTTTAAAGTACAATAAGGATAAGCAATTTGCATATGTATTTTCTAGCAATGCAGACTTAATGTATTACAAAGACACCACATTTGATATCACTTCTGATATTGTAAAAGGGCTTAACGCGGAATACAAAAAATAATGTCAGATACAAAAACCGAATTTAAACCAAGTTTATCCGCATTTGATGCAACGATGATTGTTGCAGGAAGCATGATTGGTTCTGGAATATTTATTGTGAGTGCAGACATTACCAGGAACGTAGGTTCTGCTGGATGGTTAGTGGCGGTATGGTTGCTAACCGGATTCATGACTTTGACTGCGGCATTAAGTTATGGCGAATTGAGTGCGATGTTTCCAAAAGCAGGCGGACAGTATGTATACTTAAAAGAGTCTTACAATCCTTTACTAGGATTTTTATACGGCTGGAGTTTCTTCTCTGTGATACAAACAGGAACCATTGCTGCAGTGGGTGTGGCATTCAGTAAATTTGCTGGCTACTTTTTTCCTTCATTAGAAATGACAGATGCAAATATTTTAATGCAAATAGGTTTCTTAAAAATTTATCCTGCACAAATTTTATCTATTGCAACGATTATCCTGCTGACCTATATCAATACCAAGGGTGTGCAGGGTGGGAAGATGATACAATCTACTTTTACCATCACTAAATTAGCTTCTCTATTTGGGTTAATAGGATTTGGTTTTTTATTGGCATCTAAAGCAAGTATTTGGGATGCTAATTGGGCCAATGCATGGGAGATGAAAACAATTGCATCGGACAATAGTACAACACCCATTTTTGGTGTAGCCATCTTAGGCGCTATAGCAGCTTCGATGGTAGGTTCTATTTTTAGTAGTGATGCTTGGAACAATGTTACATTTATTGCAGGAGAAATTAAAAATCCAAAACGCAATATTGGCTTGAGTCTTTTTTTAGGCACATTGATTGTCACAGTGATTTATATTTCGGCAAACCTGATGTACTTAAGTGTCCTTCCTTTAAATGAGATTGCCAATGCACCAGCGGATCGTGTGGCAGTAGCTGCATCCAATGTAATTTTTGGCAATATTGGTACCTATGTGATTGCAGTCATGATTATGATTTCTACATTTGGTTGTAACAATGGATTAATTCTTGCAGGTGCAAGGGTGTATTATACGATGGCACAGGATGGGTTATTCTTTAAAAAGGCAGGCACTTTAAATAAGCATGCAGTTCCTGCTTGGGCACTTTGGGCACAATGTATTGTGGCGGGCTTACTTTGTTTAAGTGGCAGATATGGCGACTTATTGGATATGGTATCCTTTATTGTAGTGATATTTTATATCCTTACCATCATAGGTATTTTTATTCTTCGTAAAAAAAGATCAGAACTAGAAAGACCTTATAAAGCATTTGGTTATCCCGTATTACCTGCAATTTATATTTTAATGGGTACTTGTTTTTGTGTCTTGTTAATCATCTATAAACCAAATTTCACATGGCCTGGTTTAATCATTACTTTATTAGGGGTACCATTGTATTATTTGGCATTGCGTAATCAAAAAACCGCATCGTAAATGATGGATATGAATCATTTCAATCAATTGTTTGATGGGTTTGCTACCACTAAAATTGGGGTAGTAGGAGATATTATGTTGGACACTTATTGGTGGGGTAGCGTTGACCGAATTTCACCAGAAGCACCAGTGCCCATTGTGTCCCTTCAGCGAAAGGAAACAAGGGTAGGCGGCGCAGCCAATGTAGCACTTAATTTAAGGGCATTAGGAGCGCCTACGACATTATTTGCTGTTGTGGGTATGGATGCCGAAGCAAAGGAATTAAATACGCTTTTAAAAGCTGAGGGAATTAACACAGAATACGTTCACTCAAGTGCATCTAGGGTGACAACGAATAAAGTGAGGATCATGGGACGCAATCAACAAATGATGCGTTTAGACCATGAAAATACCCACGACATCAACGAGGCAGAATCTAAAGTATTGTTAGATAACTTTTATGCCTACGTAGAAAAAGAGCAACCTGCATTGATCATTTTAGAGGATTATAATAAAGGGGTTTTAACCAAAGAAATCATAGAAACGATTATTGCATATTGCAATCAAAAAGGGATTCCAACAGCCGTGGATCCAAAGCAAAAGAATTTCTTAGCGTATAAAAATTGCACTTTATTTAAACCTAATTTAAAAGAAGTGAAAGAGGGTTTGAAAATGGAGATCCCAACTTTGGATCTTGCACATATGCATCAAGTACATCAGGCCTTGCAAGCTGCATTGCATCATACGATTTCGTTTATCACCTTGTCTGAACATGGCGTATTTTATGCAAAAGAAAATCAACAGCAATTAATCCCAACACATATCCGCAATATTGCAGATGTAAGTGGCGCTGGAGATACTGTAATTGCAGTTGCTTCTTTGGTCTATGCTTATTCAAAGGATATGGCATTGGCAGCAGAAATAGCGAATATAGCGGGCGGATTGGTTTGCGAATTAGTGGGCACGGCACCAATTGATAAAAATATATTGGCAACTGAAGTGCAAAAATTATTAGTTACCTCGCATTCGTAAAATAGATCATGAAAAAAACAGCCATCATCGTAGCTGGAGGAACTGGACAAAGAATGGGCGCTACTGTGCCTAAACAATTTTTATCCATTGAGGGGAAATCTATTTTATTACATACAGTAAGTCAATTTGTAGCTGCGTTTTGGGATATCAATTTTGTGATTGTTTTACCTACAGAGTTCATTCAGGAGGGACAAAATTTAATTACAACAACTGGGTTCACTCAACAAGTTCAATTTGCTGCAGGAGGCGATACACGGTTTCAATCTGTTAAAAATGGATTGGCTCATGTAGACACAGATGCTATTGTTTTTGTACATGATGCAGTACGTTGTTTATTAACACCTGCTTTGATTCAAAGCTGTTACAACCAAGCTTTAGAAAAAGGATCTGCAATACCAGCAGTGCGTTCAACAGATACCATCAGAATCGTTGAGGGGGCAAAGCATCATCTAGTAGACCGTGAAAATGTGATGATGGTACAGACACCACAAACTTTTAAAGCTGCTTTGTTAATTAAAGCTTTTGAGCAAGCCTATCAACCAGCCTTTACAGATGAAGCCAATGTGTTAGAAGCAAGTGGTACAGAAGTCTTTTTAATTGAAGGCGAATATGAAAACATTAAAATCACAAGACCATTGGATTTAGCTATTGCAGCTTATATTTTAGAAAAAAGAGCACCAAAAGATTAGGATAATACTTTTCTCAATTCAAATATAAGTAAGGAGTATATTATAAGAAATAGGGTGGGTACTTACTTTAAATTATTCAGCGGACTGATTGACTACTGAAGCAGATGTACTTATTTTATCTAAAATTTGATGTGCCACTTCCATCGCTAAATAACCATCAATTTCACTAACCACTGTAGGTCCATCATTTTCAATTGCTGCTACAAAACTACTCAACTCACTTAAAATCGCATTACCTTCCTCTACCACAGGGTTGGAGATAGAAATCGTTTTAGGGCCTTGGTGTGTTTCGATTTCAAAAGAGAAAGCATCCGATTCGTCTGGTAATTTTAATTTGATGATCTCTGTATTTTTTTCTAGAAA
>CAMBDE010000071.1 GCA_945865295.1 Chitinophaga pinensis
GATGTATGTGAAAAAGTCGCCCTTGTTTCTTCATGCTTTGGTTTCCCATGTATGATAATCGAGTAACCTTTTTGTGCAATCTGTTCACTGCGGTTCCAAACTTTTTCTACAAAGGGACAAGTGGTATCATAGGACTCAATAGCAATCCCTTTTGCTTTTAATTTCTCCTCTAATTCAAGTGTGGTTCCAAACGCTGGAATAATGACAATATCATCCTTCGTCAACTCAGATAAGGGAATCAATTCTTTGCCTAGGGTATCTTGTAAAAATTGCACGCCCTTACTTGTCAAATCATTATTCACTTGAGGGTTGTGTATCATTTCACTTAATAAAAAAATCCTTTTCCCCTTATTTTCTTCAATCGTTCTGTAGGCAATATCAATCGCATTTTCTACACCATAACAAAATCCAAAATGCCTTGCCAAATAGATTTTGACCTTACCAAAGTCGAGTTCGGTAGGGGTGAAATCTTTCTTGAGCTTATCTTCTGATTTGCGCTTTTGTTTGATAGCGACGATTAATGGGCTTCTATAGCCTGTAGGCACTTCAAAATTTTTCATCTATTTCAATATTAACAGCTACAAAAGTACAATCTTCGTTGCTTTTTCCCCTATTTTAATTTAGTGCTTGTATCTTTGCGCCATGAATTATGTATCTGTAGAAAATCTGACTAAAAGTTATGGCATTATGCCCTTATTTAAGGGGATCAACTTTAATATCAATGAGGGCGACAGAATTGCCTTAGTCGCTAGAAATGGTATTGGGAAAACTACACTTTTAAGAATATTGTCAGGCAAAGAAGTGCCAGATTCGGGTACTGCTAAAGTGCATAAAGATGTCCATTTGGTATTATTTGAACAGGACCCTCAATTTATTGAAACTGCTTCGGTGACGCAGAACTTATTCAATCAAGCACACCCCATCATGAAAGCCATTAGCAATTATGAAATGGCGATGGAGACAGAAGATGAAAATTTGATCACAGATGCCATCATGGAAATGGAGGAAAATAATGCTTGGGACTTTGAATCAAAAGTGAAAACAATTTTAACGCAACTCAATATCCATCATTTAGAACAGCCGGTTTCAAAATTAAGTGGTGGGCAAAGAAAACGTGTATCCTTAGCAAAAACATTGATCCAAATTGGTTTTGAACCTAAACATGTTTTGTTGTTAATGGATGAGCCTACCAACCACTTAGATTTAAACATGATCGAATGGTTGGAAAATTATTTAGAGCAAGAAAAAGTCACCTTATTACTTGTATCGCATGACCGTTATTTCTTAGAAGCAGTCACAGATGAAATTTGGGAATTAGAAAGAGAGAAATTATATAGTTATAAAGGGGATTATGAAAATTATTTAGAAAAGAAAGCGGCAAGGATAGAATCTGAATTAGCCAGTATTGATAAAGCAAAAAATACCTTTAGAAAAGAATTAGAATGGATGCGTAAGCAACCAAAAGCAAGGACAACCAAGAGCAAAAGCAGGCAGGATAATTTTTATGAAGTAGAAGCTAAGGCAAAACAAAAGATAGAAGACACCAATTTGCAATTGGATATGAAGATGACCCGTTTAGGGGGTAAAATTATAGAAGCAATTAAAGTGTATAAGTCGTATGGCGATTTAGTGGTGCTGAAAGGCTTTGATTATACCTTTAGTAAAGGAGAACGCATTGGTATTGTGGGAAAAAATGGGGTAGGGAAGTCTACCTTCTTGCAAATTTTACAAGGATTGACTACACCAGATAGTGGTAAAATCAATGTGGGTGATACCATTGTATTTGGCCATTTTTCTCAAGAGGGGCTTACTTATAAAAAAGACATGCGTGTCATTGAATACTTAAAGACATTTGCCGAACAGTTTCCATTAGCAAGTGGAGGTTCATTGAGTGCGGCACAATTCTTAGAATTATTTTTATTCACCCCAGACAAACAATATACTTACTTAAGTGCCTTAAGTGGAGGAGAGAAGAAGCGATTACAATTACTAACCATCTTATTTAAGAATCCTAATTTTTTAATTTTAGATGAACCTACCAATGATTTAGACCTTCCAACATTGGCTGTTCTAGAACAATTTTTAATTGATTTTGCAGGTTGTGTATTACTAGTGTCACATGATCGTTATTTCATGGATAAATTGGTAGACCACTTATTTATATTTGAAGGGGATGGTGTGATTCGAGATTATCCAGGAAATTATACGCAGTTTAGAATTTTAGAAAAAAGCAAACAAAACTATGCTGCTGTAAGTTCTGATATCACCACTCAGGTAGAGCATGAGGTAAAGCCTTTGGCTTCGGCCATAGCAACAAGCCCAACTAATGATCTTGTAATAGACAACGCGCCAAAGAAAGTGGCTGAAAAAATGTCTTACAAAGAAAAATCAGAACTTGAACAATTGAATAAGTCCATGCCGGTATTAGAAATTAAAAAAGCAACACTCACCAACGAACTTAACAATACGACCGAAGATTATAATGCAATTACTGCACTTAGTGCCCAGCTGGCTTCTGTTACAGCCGAATTAGAAGCAGCAGAATTAAGATGGTTGGAACTAAGCGAAAAACTATAGGTCGTTCGTTTTTTCTAAAAAATGAGGCCTAGTGCACCAATAAATGAGGCCTAAGTTTTGCATACGATTTTATCGATGTAGGTAATTTAGTAAAACGATACAGATAGAAACACTGTATCCAATTTATATCTAAATCTTATTATCATGAAACCAATCGAACGAATCGCAATCTTCATTCATTTCAAAAAAATCTCACCCCATGCTTTTGAAAAAAAAATTGAGTTGTCAAATGGGTATTTTTCAAAACAATTAAAACATCTAGGTTCTGTTGGATCAGATATCTTAATTAGAATCCATGAGACCTATACTGATCTAGATATCTTATGGGTTTTAACAGGAGAAGGACAAATGCTAAAAGAAGAAATGCTGCAAAGTCAACAGATAGATAATTCAATTTTGGAAGATTTCACGAATAAGTACACCAATGAAAATAAAAAATTGAAGAAACTCGAAAATGATTTTGATAAATTACAAACTTCATTGTCTGATAAGGGAAAAATCATTGGCTTATACGAGTTCATGTTAAATGGGAATCCTCCTATTACCAATACTAGCAGCAGTGTTGTAAAAAGGATGGATGCATAAGTCGAAAAATACTTAAATGAATCAGTATAGCTATGTTTGGGATCAATAAAAAGAGGCGCTTCAATTTGAAGCGCCTCTCTAATTTGGGATCTATATAAATACGTCTAACTAAATTAATCTATCTATTTCTATATTTAGCTGCATCATTTATGCATAAGACGAAACTGGCTCACAAGTACATACAAGGTTTCTATCACCATGTGTATTGTTCACACGCGCTACTGTTGGCCAAAATTTATTGAGCGCAACATAAGGTAAAGGGAATGCAGCTTCTTGTCTAGTATATGCATGTGCCCATTCATTAGCACAAATAACATGCTGTGTATGTGGGGCATTTTTTAAAGGATTATCCACCTTGTCAAAACGGCCAGATTCAATGGCTACAATTTCTGTATGGATGGCTAATAATGCATCACAGAAACGATCTAATTCTGCTAAATCCTCACTTTCCGTAGGCTCAATCATGATGGTACCTGCTACAGGGAAACTCATGGTAGGTGCGTGGAAGCCATAATCTATTAAACGTTTTGCCACATCTTCTGCTTCAATCCCTGCAGTTTGTTTAAATGGTCTAAGGTCAATTATAAATTCATGTGCACATGTACCATTCTTGCTTGTGTATAAAATCGTATAGGCTTTTTCTAATCTTGATTTCATATAGTTCGCATTCAAAATAGCATAGCTAGTGGCTAATTCCAATCCTTTAGCACCTAACATTTTAATGTAGGCATAACTAATTAATAAAATACTTGCAGATCCTATAGGCGCACCACTTACAGCGTTGGTTGCATCTCCATTTTTAATATGACCTGGTAAGAAAGGGGCTAATTTATCATTTACACAAATTGGTCCAACGCCTGGTCCGCCGCCACCATGAGGAATTGCAAATGTTTTATGCAAATTCAAGTGACAAACATCCGCGCCAATTTTTCCTGGACTTGTTAATCCAACCTGCGCATTCATATTGGCCCCATCCATATACACCATACCACCATAATGGTGTATCGTATTACAAATATCCATGATGGTTTCTTCAAATACACCATGTGTAGATGGATAAGTAATCATCAATCCACCTAAGTGTTCTTTATGTTGAATTGCTTTTTCAGTTAGGTCAGCTACATCAATATTGCCAGCCGCATCACATCCCACTACCACCACTTTAAATCCAGCCATGACAGCACTTGCAGGGTTGGTACCGTGTGCGCTAATTGGAATCAATACAATATTTCTATGTGCTTCATTTCTTGCAGCATGATATGAACGGATGGTTAACAATCCTGCATACTCACCCTGTGCACCACTATTTGGTTGTAAGCTACATGCAGTGAATCCGGTAGTTTGACATAAATAAGCACTTAACTCTTTTACAATTTCTTGATACCCGATGGTTTGACTTGCTGGCGCAAAAGGATGTAATCCGCCAAAACAAGGCCAGCTTACTGGAATCATTTCTGTCGCAGCATTTAATTTCATGGTACAACTACCAAGACTAATCATGCTTGTATTCAAAGAAAGGTCTTTATTTTCCAACTGCTTGATATAACGCATCATTTGTGTTTCACTATGATGTGTATTAAAAACAGGGTGTGTTAAATAATCACTTGTTCTAACTAATTGTGCAGGGATGGCTGCATTTTTAATCGCTACATTCAATGCAGCTGCTTTTTTACCCGTCAATGTTTCAAACAATTGTACAATCGAATGAATGTCTTTTGCAGAAGTAGTTTCGTCAATACTAATAGATACTGTTCCGTTCGCAAAGTAATTAAAATTGATAGCTTGCTTAGTACCTAGCTCATTCAATTTAGCCGCATCAAAACCAGTTAGGTGTAAGGTGTCGAAATAATATTCATTCACTTGTTGAATACCTAAGCTTTCTAATTGTTGCGCCAATCCTTGAGCCAATGCATGTACTCTTGAAGCAATGGACTTTAATCCAACAGGTCCATGATACACTGAATACATCACCGCCATATTAGCAAGTAAAGCCTGTGCAGTACAAATATTAGAAGTTGCTTTTTCGCGTTTAATATGTTGTTCTCTTGTTTGCAAAGCCATTCTTAATGCACGATTGCCCTGTGCATCAATACTCGCGCCAATCAATCTACCTGGCATTCCTCTTTTGAATGCATCTTTTGTTGCGAAATAAGCGGCATGTGGTCCGCCAAATCCCATTGGCACTCCAAATCTTTGTGTGTTACCAACAGCCACGTCTGCGTTCAATTCGCCTGGACTTTTTAAAACAGTCAATGCAAGTAAGTCGGCCACTAAAATCACCATGCCCCCTAATTGGTGGACTTGGTCTATAAAGCTGCTATAGTCTTGGATGGCACCATTGGCATTTGGATATTGAAGGATCGCGCCAAAGAATGTATTGTCTAATGCTGCAGTTTTAAAATCGCCAGTCACTAATTCCACACCAATTGGTGTAGCTCTAGTTTGTAAGACAGATTTTGTTTGTGCAAAAATCGCTTCGTCTACAAATAATTTAGGTTGACTAATTACATCTGACTTATTGATATGGTTAAAGATCATCGCCATTGCTTCAGCAGCTGCAGTAGACTCATCTAATAAAGAGGCATTCGCAATGTCCATTCCAGTTAAATCGGTTACCATTGTTTGAAAGTTCAATAAACTTTCTAAACGTCCTTGTGCAATTTCTGCTTGATAAGGCGTGTATTGTGTATACCAACCTGGATTTTCAAATATATTTCTTAGGATGACAGAAGGTGTAATGGTTCCATAATAACCTTGTCCAATAAAATTTTTAGCTATAATATTTTTTTCACCGATTGCTTTAAGGGATTGTAGCATTTCAAACTCCGTCAATCCTTCTGGAATCTCCATTGGTTTTGTTAAACGAATATTTGCAGGTACAATTTTGTCAATTAATGCTGCTAAATTATCAACACCAACTGCCTTCAACATTTTTGCACTATCTACTGGATTTGGACCAATATGTCTTTGGATAAATTCTGCGCCACTTTGATTCATTTCGACGGAATTGAAAAGGTTAAAAATTGCCACAAAGATAGGCTTTTAGCGCCGCCTTTAAAAGGGATCGGTCACTAAACTTATTCGAATGGGGAAAGCTTGTGGATGAGGCCTAAATAGTTTACTTTTGTTATCTATTATGCAAGCAAATACTGAACACTTATTTGATACGCCCGCCCCAGAGCAGCTTAAAAAATTCCAGAACTTTCTTAAAAGGGTGGATAAGCGCGTTATATTAAAGCAATTGCCAGATTTGCATGAGGCTGCATTTGAGAAAATTGATTGTTTAGATTGTGCAAGATGTTGTAAAAATTATTCTCCAAGATTCAAGATGCCTGACATTAAAAGAATCAGTAAATACATGGGCATGAAAGAGACCGCATTTATTGATCAGTATTTAAGTATGGATGAAGAGGGTGATTATGTTTCTAAAACAAGGCCTTGTCCTTTTTTAGGCAATGACAATGCATGTGGCATTTATGATCATCGCCCAACTGATTGTCAAAGGTTTCCTTATACAGATGAGGATGTTTTTTTCAAACGCATTCCTATTACAATGAAAAATGCAGAATTCTGTCCTATCGTGCATGATGTCATGAATGCACTGATTGCGAAATAATTAGTATTCCATTTCTTTTAGTTTTGGCGCTTTAAACCAAGTAGTGAAGACTACTAAAATGGTCATGACGCCACCAAATACCACCGAAGGAATCACACCCATTGCTCTTGCTGCTAATCCACTTTCAAATTGCCCCAATTCGTTACTGCTATTGATGAACATAGAATTCACTGACATCACCCGGCCACGCATATGGCTAGGCGTTTTGAGTTGAACAATGGTACCTCGAACGATCATGCTAAATCCATCTAAAATACCACTCATTAATAAAGCAGCAAATGAGATCCAAAATATTTTTGACACTGCAAAGACAATAATGCAGACACCAAAGCCTGCAACTGCAAGCAGTAATTTTTTACCTTGTTTTTTCTCTACCGGGAAAATAGTAATGAGCACGATAATAAGCATCGCACCAATATCCGTTGCCGCATTGAGCCAGCCAAAACCGATAGGTCCTACCTTTAAAATATCTCTTGCAAAAACGGGCACCATCGCGACTGCTCCACCAAAAAGTACAGCAAACAAGTCCAATGAAAGTGCACCTAATAACTCTTTACTATTTAACACAAAACGCAATCCTTCTTTCACACTCTCCAAAGGTTTTTGTTCTGCCACAGTGGGGTGTGGCGGTCTTGCACTAATTTTTTGAATAAAGAAAAAGCCTATTAAAACCAATGTTACCACAAGGATTAATGAACCATGAATACCAAAACCTGCAATCATAAAACCAACACTTGCATGCCCTACTACTGAAGCGCTCAACCACATGCCCTGACTCCAAGTGGTGGCATTTTGTAATAAATTTTTAGGTACAATTTCACCCACCAAAGTACCAAATCCAGGTCCTGTAAAAGAACGTATGATGCCAGTACAAAAAATGACGAAATAAATACCAATGGCTATTTGTAGGTTGCCTAAATGTGCTTTGCCATAGGCCGAGGACAAAAGCAACAAACTAATCGCGCAAATAAAGTAGAGTGCAACACCTCTTAAAATGATTTTTCTTTTTTCACTTTTATCAATCACATGCCCAGCGTATAAAGCAAGTGATACTGCAGGAATGACTTCTGCCAAACCAATCAATCCAATGGCAAAGGGCTCGTTGGTCAATTCATAAATCCACCAGCCAACCAATGTACCCATCATCCTTAGTCCCATGATAAACAAAAAACGCCCAATCATTAAATTCCTAAACTCAGCTATCCTTAACGCGGCAAATGGATCTTTGGTTAATTGTGGTGCAGTTTGTTCCATAACTATTTTGATAGGGTGTGGTTAGGGAAGCGTAAAATAATGTTGGCCTTCTTCTAGGTCTTTGTCTAGTGCGTCAGTGATGACTTTAAAATGCTTTTCGTTGTACAAGAAATCTGCGTTACTGGCGTCAACAAAAATCGTTTTGATATTATGTTGTTTGATATAGCTCGTATAGGTCTCCTGTAATTTAAACAAGTATTCGTCGGGAATAGATTGTTCGAATTTTCGGTTCCTTTTTTTAATATTCCCTTGTAATTTATTGACTGGCGCATGTAAAAAAATCAGAATATCCGGTTGGGTCAATTGTGGTACAAAAACGTCAAACATTTTTTGATATAATCTAAATTCTTCCTCGGGTAA
>CAMBDE010000072.1 GCA_945865295.1 Chitinophaga pinensis
GATCTGAATCAGTAATAGGTATTGCGGGTATGGGTGGATTCAATGCGATGAAAGCGATGAGTGAGCGCAATGACGATCCAAAAACTGCAAGCCGTCCTTACGATAAAGACCGTGATGGTTTTATCATGGGGGAAGCAAGTGGTGTTTTAGTATTAGAAGAATTAGAGCATGCGATTCGTCGTGGTGCAAAAATATATTGTGAAGTAGTAGGTGGAGGCGCCACAGCGGATGCCTATCATTTGACTGCTCCACACCCAGAGGGATTGGGCGCAAGAAATGTGATGAATGCTGCATTGAAAGATGCAGGGATGCAGGCCAATGAGATTGACTATATCAATACCCATGGCACTTCTACGCCTTTAGGGGATATTGCAGAATCAAAAGCCATCACAGAAGTGTTTGGAGAGCATGCCTATCATTTAAATATTAGCTCTACCAAGTCTATGACAGGTCATTGCTTAGGTGCGGCAGGTGTGATTGAGGCGATTGCTTGTATTCAATCAGTGATACACGATATCATCCCTCCAACCATCAATCATTTTACAGATGATCCAGATTTAGATTCCCGTTTAAATTTCACTTTTAACAAAGCAGAAAAGCGCGTTGTCAATGCCGCTTTGAGTAATACATTTGGATTTGGTGGACACAATGCTTGTGTGATTGTTAAGAAATACAAAGCTTAACTAAGCCTAAGATGAAGCGCTTATACCAACTTATTTTTTCTTTCAGAAAATCTGAATTTGAAAAAAGCGTGTACATGTTAATTGGGTATCAAACAACTAAAATGGTGTTATTTCACACCGCATTCAACCATCGATCTTTAAAAGAAAATCCATCAGAGAACAATGAAAGGATGGAGTTTTTAGGTGATGCCATAATAAGTTCAGTCGTGGCTGAATACCTCTTTAAAAAATATCCCTACAAGGGCGAAGGTTTTTTAACTGAGATGCGCAGTAAGATGGTGAACAGGCAGCAATTGAATCATATTGCCATTCAAATGGGGTTAAAAAAAATGACCCGTTTTAATAAATTAGATGGCGGATTAAAGAGTAGTCAAATTTTTGGTAATACTCTAGAAGCCTTAGTGGGCGCTATCTATCTAGACAAGCAATATAATTTTACAAAAAAATGGATCATCGAAAAAATGATTCAACCCTATTTGTTTATGGACGAATTAGAACAAATAGATATCAATATAAAAAATAAAATTATTGGCTGGGCTTTGAAGCAAGGCAAACAAATTGACTTTGTTTTAGCAGACGAACAATTAGAAGGAAGAAGAAGATTGTTTACCATCAATATTGTGATAGATGGAGAAGTCATTACTTCTCAAAAAGGATTTACAAAAAAAGACGCCAGTCAAATTGCAGCCCAAAAAGCGATCGAGATTTTACAAATTACGTAGGCAAATTATAAAGGCACTTTATTTTTTAGATTGGCATATTTCAATCAAGACACCACCTGCATCTTTTGGATGCACAAAGCAAACCAATTTATTATCAGCACCCATTTTAGGCGCCTCATTGAGCAAGGTGAATCCTTCTTTTTTCAATCTTTCCATTTCTGCAAGAATATCTGGCACTTCAAAAGCAATATGGTGTAATCCTTCCCCTTTTTTAGCAATGAATTTTGCTATGGGGCCATTCGGGTCTAAGCTTTCTAATAATTCTATTTTAGCCCCATTTTGTAAAAAAAACGCCGTATCCACCGCCTCGCTGCCAACTTGTTCCGTTTTATAGCAGGACACGCCAAGAAGGCGTTCATACAAAGGAATACTTGTTTTTAAGTGATTCACTGCAATGCCAATATGGTCCAGCTTATAATCCATCTTTGCTTGTTTTACGAATTGGGAAAAAATTGCCACCTAAAGCTAACGAAATCCTACATATTGATGTTCAATCTCTAACTTTGTGCTCTTAGACAAATATAAAACAGAACTATGTTAAAATTACCAATTTACCTTGACCATAATTCAACTACCCCAATGGATCCTAGGGTTTTGGAGGCAATGATTCCTTATTTCACTGAAAATTTCGGAAACGCTGCAAGTAGGAACCATTCTTTCGGATGGCATGCAGAGGAGGCAGTAGATTATGCACGCGAGCAAATTGCTCAACTAATAGGTGCAGACCCAAAGGAAATCATTTTTACTTCTGGTGCAACCGAAGGCAATAACCTAGGCATCAAAGGGGTATATGAAATGTATGCAAGCAAGGGTAATCATATTATCACCTGCACGACCGAACACAAAGCGGTTTTGGATACTTGCAAGCATTTAGAGAAATTGGGTGCAGAAGTAACTTATTTAGAGGTACAACCTGACGGATTAATAGACTTAAAAGCATTAGAAGCTGCAATGAGACCAACCACTATTTTAGTGGCGATCATGTATGCAAATAACGAGATTGGTGTAATACAACCTGTAAAGGAAATCAGTGCAATTGCAAAAAAGCATGGCGCTTTATACTTTTCAGATGCAGTACAAGCAGTAGGAAAAATTCCTGTGGATGTTATTGCAGACGGAATAGATATCATGTCCTTTACTGCACATAAAATGTATGGTCCTAAAGGCGTAGGTGCATTGTATGTTCGTCGTAAAAATCCACGCGTAAAAGTTACAGCTCAAATAGATGGCGGTGGCCACGAAAGAGGCATGCGCAGTGGTACTTTGAACGTGCCTGGTATTGTAGGCTTTGGTAAAGCTGCAGAAATAGCAAGGTTAGATATGGCTGGCGATACAGAAAGAATTTCTAAATTAAGAGATAAATTAGAAAATGCATTGAAGGTAATCGACGAGACTTATGTGAATGGAAACCCAGCACATCGTTTACCACATGTAAGTAATATTTCTTTCAAATACGTAGAAGGTGAAGGCTTGATGATGGGTTTTAACAAAGACATCGCATTGTCTTCTGGTTCAGCTTGTACTTCGGCTTCATTAGAGCCTAGCTATGTATTGAAGGCTTTAGGCTTAGGAGACGACTTAGCACATAGCTCATTGCGTTTTGGTTTAGGAAGATATACTACAGAAGAGCAAATCGATTTTACAATTAATGCAGTAACAGACACTGTATTGAAATTAAGAGAGATGAGTCCTTTGTGGGAAATGTTCAAAGAAGGAATCGATATCGATGCCATTCAATGGGCGCATCATTAATACTAACAATTAATTGGGACAAAGTCTCATTTTTGAAAATATATAAAATAAAAAAACATGGCATACTCAGATAAAGTAATCGATCATTATTCTAATCCTAAAAATGTAGGAACATTAGATAAAGCATCAAACACAGTTGGTACAGGATTAGTAGGCGCTCCAGAATGTGGTGACGTAATGCGTTTGCAAATTCAAGTAGACGATGCTACTGGCATCATCACGGACGCAAAATTCAAAACATTTGGTTGTGGTTCTGCAATCGCTTCTTCTTCTTTAGCTACAGAGTGGTTAAAGGGGAAATCAGTTGACGAAGCAGTTAAAATCGACAACATGGATTTAGTGGAAGAGTTAAACTTACCTCCAGTTAAAATTCACTGTTCAGTATTAGCAGAAGATGCAATCAAAGCAGCTATCAATGACTACCGTTCAAAGAATGGTTTAGAGCAGTTGGTATTTGAAGAGCGAATTCACTAATTCATTACATGAGTGAAGTTTTAGAAAATACAATTTACGTAAGTGAAAAAGCAAAGGCAAAAGTGAAACAACTGATGCTGGATGCTGGTGTCACCGATGACCCTAGTTATTTTTTAAGAGTAGGTGTTGTGGGCGGTGGCTGTTCTGGATTGAGCTATAAGCTAGATTTTGACAATGAAATCAAGCCCATGGATCAAGTCTTTGAAGACAATGGCGTGAAGATTGTTACAGATTTAAAAAGCTTTTTATACTTAGTCAATACCGAATTAGAATTCTCAGATGGATTGAATGGCAAAGGGTTCTATTTTAACAATCCCAATGCAAGTAGAAGTTGCGGCTGCGGAGAGAGTTTCGCTGTGTAACTTTTTAGTTTTCGAAACGCCCATAAAAATTAACGATTTATCTAAAATGCCCCAGTATAACTGGGGCATTTTTTTTGTAGCTTTGATACATGTGGGCAATATGTAAAAAAGAGTGGGCGCATTATTTTGGAAGCCTTTCAGGCTACCTGATCATCAGTTTTTATTTACTGGTGAACGGCTTATTGTTATTTGTCCTCCCCAACTTTAATGTGTTAGATTTTGGCTATACAAGCCTGCAAGTGTATTTTGATTTTGCGCCTTGGATTTTGATCTTATTGATCCCCGCAATTACCATGAGGAGTTTCTCCGAAGAGTACATGCAAGGCACGTATGAAATTTTAAAGAGTCTCCCTATTTCGTCTAGGGCCATTTTGTTAGGGAAATATATTGGGGTTATTTCAATCACCATCCTAGCAATTCTTCCTACATTTTTTTATGCGATTGTACTTAATTACTTAAGTGCAGTAGGTGGCATAGATTGGGGTGCAACCATTGGTGCTTATATTGGATTGATTGCCCTTGCTGCTGTCTATGTGGCGGTGGGTGTTTATATGAGCAGTGTGACAAAGCATACCATGATGGCCTTATTAGGGTCTATCTTAATTTGCATTTTTTTATATAAGGGCTTTGATTGGATTGCTGATTTGCAATTTTTTCAAAATGGCTATGATTTTTATATTCGTCAATTAGGGCTTTCTGCACATTATCAAAATTTAAATAAAGGAGCGATTGGGTTAGTAGACATTCTCTATTTTAAAATCATTATTCTTTTATTTGGTCTTGGTGCAATTGAACAGTTATCTGGCAAATTCAAGTACAGCTGGGTTTTGTTGGTCATGCTTTTATTGAATGTGCTAAGTCATTTGTATCCATTGCAAATAGATCTTACAAAAGACCAGCGCTATACCATGAGTAGTCAATCAACCTTATTGATTCAAGACATCAAGCAGCCAGTCAAAATACATTTTTATCTTGGCGGTGAATTACCAGCACATTATAAAAAATTAGAGCTTGCGACCATTCAATTGCTGGATCAACTTCAAAAAACCAATCCTACTTGGATTAGCTGGGATCAAACTGTGCCAGGGGAACTATTTAAAGACAGTGCGTTGATGATTTTTTATGATAGTTTACAAAAGCAAGGTTTGCCAATTGATCGTTTTCAAAATACAGGAACCATCACCGATAAAAAGTTAGATCAACTTTTAGTGCCGGGACTCTTGATCGAAGTGGAAGGTCAAAAATCGATTGCAATTGATTTGAGAAGCAGTAAGCAGTTCTTTAAGCCCTATAATATTGTAAAGGAACTACCAGAAATAGATATTGAAGCTAGCTTTAATGCAGCCGAAGCACTTTTGGAATATAAAATAGTACAGGCTATTTATTTAATGAATAGAACTGTACGTCCAAGCATTGCTTACTTAGTGGGTAATGGAGAACCATTGGATTACACAGTGAATGATTTAGGACAGTCTATTAAAAATCAATACAATCTTGGGGTCTTTGATTTAAAGAAAGGATTTCCGGATGCGTCTAAAATCAACACTTTGTTGATTGTAAAACCAAAGATGCCTTTTACTGAATTAGACCAATTAAAAATTGACCAATATATATTATCTGGTGGTAATGTGATTTGGGCATTGGATCCTTTGTTTGCAGAGTATGATAGTTTACGCAATACATCTGGTGCCTACCTTGCATATGATCGTGGACTTGGATTAGAAGCACAATTGTTTAAATATGGTGTAAGGGTGAATCCTAATTTAGTGCAGGATTTAAATTGCGCCAAGTTGCCAATGGTGGTGGGCGTAGATGCAGCAGGGGCGCCAACAATTCAAAGAGTGCCTTGGCCATATTATCCTTTTGCGCAAGCTGGATCGGAACATCCAATGGTGCAAAATATGGATAGGGTGCTAACTGCTTTTCCAGCAAGCTTGGATACTGTGCGCGCAATAGGTATTACAAAGACCATTTTATTAACGACAGATACAACCAGCAGAATCATTAGCAGCCCAACGATGATTCAATTAAATAGTGGTCAACAAGAGGGCGAATTAGCCAGCTTTACAAAAAAATCTATTCCAGTGGCAGTCTTATTAGAAGGACAGTTTAAATCTGCATTTACAGGTAGATTATCGACATCTTTAATGGACTCTGTTCAATTAGCAAGTGGAAAGGCTTTTATTACTAATGGGAATAAGCCTGCGAAACAAATTATTTTATCCGATGCGGATTTAATCACCAATTTTGTAGATGCGCAAAAAGGGCCACTTCCAATGGGAATGATTCCTTATGAGGGTGTTCAATTTGCGAATCCTGTTTTTTTTCAAAATGCGATTGCGTATTTAAACGAACCAGTTAGCTTGTTGGAAGCTCGAAAAAAGAATCTAGTGTTAAGAAGATTAGATCCGGGGAAAGTGGCAGAAAATAGACTTTGGATTCAACTTGTATTATTACTAGGTCCATTGTTTTTGCTTGGATTAGGCTATTGGGGGGCCTTTTATTTCCGCCAATCTCGATTTGCTGTATCTAAATCATAGCTTATCTTTGCAGCATGACAACAGATCAAATTGTATACGCTGTTTTTGGAGTAGTGGTAGTGACAGCTTTAATTTTAGACTTAGGATTTCTAAGTAAAAAAAACACATCTATTTCTATTAAACAAGCGCTTCAGCAAACCTTTATTTGGGTGATGTTGGCATTAGGATTTTTTGTCTTTATGTGGGTGGAAGAAGGGCAGAAATTAGCATTTGAATATTTAAGCGGTTACTTAATGGAGTGGAGTTTAAGTATTGATAATATTTTTGTATTCATTTTAATTTTTGACGCTTTTAAAGTGAAGGAGCAATACCTCTCCAGGGTATTGTTAATTGGCATTTTGCTTGCCATTGTGTTTAGGGTGATTTTTATTACAGTAGGCGTTGCATTGGTTGCGAAGTTCGCTTGGATTTTGTATTTATTTGGCTTGTTTTTATTGTATACAGGGGTTAAGATGTTTTCTGCTGGAGAAGATGCAGCCTTTGATCCGCACAAATCTAAAATTTACCTTTTCTTAAAAAAGTTTTTACCTATCACCAACGAAGATGGAGATGGCAAATTCATGATGCGTATTGGCGGCAAGCCAATGTACACAAGCCTTTTTGTGGTAGTGGTTTTATTGGCCGCAATTGATTTAGTGTTTGCTTTAGATTCTATCCCAGCAGTAATGGGTATTTCAATGAATAGTTTAGTGATCTATACTTCTAATATTTTTGCAATTCTTGGTTTGCGCTCATTGTTCTTTTTATTACGAGGCGCTGTGAATCAGTTTGAACATCTACAACAAGGTATTGCGATTGTTTTAATATTCATTGGTATTAAAATGCTTGGGGAGCATTATATTAGTATGGTCATGAGTAAAAATACCCAAGTACTTTTATCATTATTAGTGATTGTATTTTCAATTACAGGTTCAATCTTGTATTCCATCTTTTCAACTCGTCAAAAAAATCTACCAAAGAATTTTGAGGACAATACCATTTAATTTATGCAATTCAAAATGAACGGGAAAAAAGTAGCAGCATTGATTATTGCAATTATAGTAATAGACCAGTTGTTAAAATTTTATATCAAATTGAACTTCTTTTTAGGAGAAGAACATCAAGTGATTGGATCTTGGTTCAGATTGCACTTTGTAGAAAACGAAGGGATGGCATGGGGTCTTAAATTTGGAGGTGGTTTTGGTAAAATTGCATTGACTTTATTTAGATTGGCTGCAGTGATTTGGGGCACTTTTTTAATCAAAGGGTTTATTCAAAAACAATACCATACAGGGTTTATTATTTGTTCTGCTTTAATTTATGCTGGGGCATTGGGCAATCTAATTGATAGTATGTTTTATGGACTGTTGTTTGATGCGAGTATTCCCTATACAGCCATGGTAGCGCAGTTTTTACCAGAAGGTGGCGGATATGCGAGTTTTTTACATGGCAAAGTGGTGGATATGTTTTATTTCCCAATCATCACAGATGCAACTTTCCCAAGCTGGATGCCTATTTGGGGTGGTGAGTCCTTTGAATTCTTCCGTCCTGTATTCAATTTTGCCGATATGTCCATTAGTACTGGTGTCATCGCATTGTTTGTGTTTCAAAGCAAGTTTTTCCCTTCAGAGGAAGCCGCATAATTTCGTTTCCTTTTTTCCGCGCTTATTCGTACCTTCAAGGCCTAAAAATCAGATAGGACAAGCGTTTTATGAGTAATCAATATCCAGAATTTAATGGCTTACATCTGCCTACCATCGAGGCAGAAATTTTAGCAGCTTGGAAAAAAGAACAAGCATTTGAACAATCCGTTCAATTAAGAGAAGGTAAAACACCATTCGTGTTTT
>CAMBDE010000073.1 GCA_945865295.1 Chitinophaga pinensis
ACCATATTAAGAGCCTACAAACAAGAGGAGATCAAGTAAGACAGGATGCTGAAAATGAGATTCAGGCTTGGGAAATTGAGCAATTGATCAACAATCAAAGAAAAACCTTTATTCCTGCAGGCGATCAAATCATTGATGTGATTCCTCAAGAGTTTCATGTAGACAATAACCAAAATATCAAGGATCCGGTTGGGGTGAATGGTGTTAAAGTGGGTGCCAATTTCCACATTATTACAGGAGACAGAAATGCGATCCGAAATATCAATCGTTCTGTAGAAAGAAGTGGGTTGATTACAAAAGATTTAGTACTTCAGCCATTGGCATCTGCTAGTGCTGTGATGAGCGATATTGATATGGAAGCAGGTGTTGCTATTTTAGATATCGGTGGTGGTACAAGTGACCTTGCTGTTTTCTACGAAGGTATTTTAAAACATACTGCTGTGATTCCATTTGGTGGCGAAAACATTACCAATGACATTAGAATGGGATTGGGTGTATTAAAAAGTCAAGCCGAAGCGATGAAAGTGCAGTTTGGAAGTGCATTATCTGATGAAGCAAAAGCAAATGCTTATGTCACAATCCCTGGTTTAAAAGGGATGCCTGCAAAAGAAATTAGCGTAAAGAATTTAGCTGCAATTATTCAAGCGAGAATGAGTGAAATTCTTGATTTCGTGACTTACCATTTAAAACAAGTTGGATTAGATAGTCGCATGTTGAATGGCGGTGTGATTTTGACTGGTGGTGGATCTCAATTAAAACATTTGATTCAATTAACTGAATATATCACTGGCTTGAATGCAAGAATCGGATTACCAAATGAACATTTAGCACCTAATCATATTGATGAATTAAAGAAACCAATGTATTCAACATGTATTGGATTGATCTTGAAAGGGTACAATGATTATGAGCAAAACTATAAAGTGTTTACAGAAACCTACAAAAAAGTGGAAGTGCCTAAGGCATTAACTGTAAATGCACCCGTTTCAAATCATACAAATACGTATCAAAAATCTAATTCGCAACAAGTGGCAACAACTGTTTCAGAGGAGCAAATTGAAAAGAGAAAAAGTAAGTTCTGGGATCGTTTCAAGAACAACTTGATCGAAATATTTAACGAAGAAGAAGACAAACCTTTAGCATAAAAATTACCCACATATCGTTTATAACTTATCAAACATAATCGATTGAAATCAAGTAATTTAGAGCCAATTACGACCAACTAACCTAACAAAAAAACAATTTCGAATGATACAATTTGACTTACCTAAACAAAAATCATCCATCATCAAAGTACTTGGTGTTGGCGGAGGAGGAAGCAATGCCGTTAACTTCATGTTTCAACAAGATATTGAAGGGGTAGATTTTATCATATGCAACACAGATTCTAAGGCGATTGAACAAAGCCAAGTACCTAATAAAATTCAATTAGGACCACATTTGACCCAAGGTTTGGGTGCTGGTGCGGATCCTTCTGTTGGCAAAATGGCGACCGAAGAATCTTTAGAAGAGATCAAAAAAATATTAGAAGTGAATACCAAAATGGCATTCATCACAGTGGGAATGGGGGGTGGAACTGGAACAGGTGGTGCGCCAATCATTGCAAAAATTTGTAAAGATTTAGGCATTTTAACCGTAGGTATTGTGACGACTCCATTTGGTTTTGAAGGACCACGTCGTCAAAAGCAAGCCGAAGAAGGAATCAATGAATTGAAACCTTATGTAGATACTTTATTGGTGATTTCAAATGACAAATTGCGTGTACAGTATGGTAATTTGAAAATGAAAGAAGCATTCACTAAAGCAGACAATGTATTGGCTACTGCAGCAAAATGTATTACAGACGTGATCAACAGCCGCGGTCATATCATTGTTGATTTTGCGGATGTTTGTACAGTTATGAAGAACGGAGGTGTTGCAATTTTAGGTAAGGCAGAAGTTGCTGGAGAAAATAGAGCAGAAAGAGCTATCGAAGAAGCTTTGAATTCACCATTGTTGAATGACAATGATATCAAAGGTGCAAAATGGATTTTATTAAATATCAATAGTGCCGAAGGGGAATATGAATGTAGTATGGATGAATTAGAAAGTATCAATACTATTTTACGTGCGCGTACAGGTGAACACAGTGATGTGATCATGGGTATGGGCTATGACGAAACCTTAGGTGAAAAATTAGGTATTACTTTAATTGCGACTGGATTTGAACATAAAGATCCATTTAAGAAAGAAGCAGTGAAGGAAGTAGAAGCACCATTGGAAGAAAAAATAATGATGACCTTGAAATCAGAGCAATCAGAACAAGCGGCTCTAATTGAACCAACTGCAACAGCACCAGAATTGACAGAAGCTGCAGCAATATTGGATGAAGTTGAAATTACTTTGGATGAGGTTGAAATCCCAATGGATGAAGTTGAAATCCCAATGGATGAATTAGCACCTACAATGCAAGAGTTTGTTGTAACTGAAATGAGTAATGTATATGTTTCAACTCCAGATTTTGACGAAGAAGAGGAAACAATTTTTGAAGAAGAAGTGATTGTACAAGCTATAGAATTAGAAGCATTTGTTGAAGAAGAAGTTGTTGTTGAGGAGATGATCATTCAAGAAGTGGTACTTGAAGCCAATGAAGAAGTATTAGAGGCATCTGCTGAAGTATTTGAATTGAATATGGAAGAGGAGGAAGCACCAATTTTCAACACCGCATTTGTGTTGAATAAGCCAATGAATATTTATGCCGAAGCTGAACCAGAAGTTGAAGCGGCATCTGAGCCAATTATTCCAGCCATCGTTGAAGCAACAGTTAACACTGTCGTTTTTGAAGCAATTGAACCTGCAGAAACAGCTGAAACAGAAAACCTCGAGACCTCATTTAGAAATGTAGCAATGGATACCGAAGAAGCGCCTACTATGCAATTGGTCATGCGTGAAGAATCAGCAGGAGCGCAACAAAACAGACCACAGCATTTAAGTTTTGATATCTCATTAGATAATTCAGAAGAGCAAAGACGAAAAGTGGCTGAGCGTATCCAAAAATTAAGAAATTTATCTTTCAATATTAACAATGGTTCAGATCCTGGTGTAGAGTTTGATGCAGTACCTGCCTATGTTAGAAGAAACCTGGATTTATTTGGCAACACCATGGCTTCGGTAGAAAACTATTATAGTAAGTATACAGTGGAGCAAGATGAAAATAACCAAACGCAGATTTCTACCATCAACTCATTCTTGGATGGTAAAAAGCCTGATTAAAATCTTTTTTATAGAACAGTTGATTTAGTTGGAACCCTGCCTGTAAAGGCGGGGTTTTTTTATTTACCTTTGGGTATGCAAACAATACTTATTACAGGTGGAACAGGGATGGTTGGACAATCTTTAACCAACTTTTTATTAGCCAAAGGGTATCATGTCATTGTATTGACTAGACAACAAAAGCAATCCAGTCGTGCGCATTTTTCTTTTGCACAATGGGATCTCAATAAAGGTTGGATCGATCCTACTGCCATTGCCGCCGCTGATTATATTATTCATTTAGCAGGGGAGGGTGTGGCAGATAAAAGATGGACTGCTGCAAGAAAAAAAGCCATTTTACATAGCCGTGTAAATTCAAGTGCATTGCTTGTAAAAACATTAAAAGAAAACCCAAATAAAGTGAAAGCGATTGTTGCTGCGTCTGCGATTGGTTGGTATGGTCCAGATAATGAAAAAAGTAAACAATCAGGTTTTGTAGAAACAGATTCTGTCGATTCAAGTTTCTTAGGAGACACTTGTCAACAATGGGAGGAAAGTATGCATCCTATTAAATTGATGGGGATTCGACTTGTCACCATTCGAATAGGTATTGTATTCAATAAAATGGGTGGTGCATTGGCTGAATTTATGAAGCCAGCAAAGCTAGGCGCAGCTGCTATATTAGGGGATGGTCAACAAATGGTAAGTTGGATTCATCAGCAAGACCTGAATCGTTTAATGCTATTTGCATTGGAAACTGAACAAGTTGTGGGCGTTTACAACGCAGTCGCGCCTGATCCAGTCAACAATATAATCTTAACAAAAGGGATTGCGAGACGTTTTCATACATGGGCTATTCCTTTCCATGTACCTAGTTTTATTTTAAAAATAATGCTAGGAGAAATGAGTGTAGAAGTTTTGAAAAGCGCTAAAGTAAGTGCATCAAAAATTGTTGCAGCCGGATTTAGCTTTGACTATGCTACTATGGATCAAGCTTTAGACGACTTATTAATTTCTAATTGGTCTTCCAGAAGTCATCACTGATTGAATACGCTCTAAAGTTTTCTTTTCGCCACAAAGACTTAAGAAAGCTTCACGTTCCAAATTCAATAAATATTGTTCGTTGACAACTGTTGCTTCACTAAGATCACCACCACACATTACATAAGCCAATTTACGTGCAACGAGTGCATCATGGTCTGTTGCATAGCCACCGCGCCACATGCCATTGATACCTGCGTACAAAGCACCAAGCCCAGCCTTACCCATCACTTTAATATCATTGCGTTGAATGGGTTGCGTATAACCAGCGTTAAAAAGTTCAAGTACTTGTTCTTTTGCTTTTGCAATACGTCTAGATTGATTGAGTACAATCTGATCCTGTCCTTTTCTAAAAATACCCATCTCCATTGCTTCATGTGCCGAAGTAGCCACTTTAGCAGTTGCAATTTGAAGGAATCTATTTTTTAAGGTAATTGTTTCAGGTTCTTCTGCATGCATTTCGTCCGAAGCACGTAATACCAATTCTTTGGTACCGCCTCCGCCAGGAATCACGCCAATACCTAATTCAACCAATCCAATATAAGTTTCTGCAGCAGCCGTAATAGCATCTGCATGTAAATTTAGTTCACATCCACCACCCAAACACAATCCATGTGGCGCAGTCACAACAGGGATAGAAGAATAACGTACACGCATCATGGTGTTTTGAAAAGTACGAACGGCCATATCTAGTTCCTCGTAATCTTGTTCAATTGCTAACATAAAAATCATACCCACATTTGCGCCAGCACTAAATAAATTGCCTTCATTGGCAATGACTAAGCCTTTACTTTGCTCTTCGGATAGTTGAATGGCTTTATTCAATCCTTGTAAAACTTCTCCCCCAATGCTATTCATCTTGGTATTCCAATTAAATCCAAATACATCCTCCCCAATGTCTACCAAGTTGCAAGCACTATTTTTCCAAATCGTTTTTTCTTTAAAATCAGATAAAATAATAAAGGATTCAGCACCTGGAATCAACACATAATCACTTGTAACAATATCGTAATAAAAACGCTTGCCATTTTTAGTGGTGTAAAAGAAGAACCCTTTCTCCACCATTGTTTCAACCCATGGCGCAACGACATGTCCTGCTGCTTTCATGTCCTTCATCACAGCTTCAATACCTAGTTCGTTCCAAGATTCAAACGCACCAATTTCCCAGCCAAATCCAGCTTTCAATGCATCATCAACACGGTATAATTCATCACTGATTTCTGGAATACGATGGCTGATATAAGAAAATAAAGCGTGATGGAATGTTTGAATAAATTGTCCTGCTTTATCTTTTGAATGGTACAATACTTTTAATCTTGCTGGCAAATTGTCTACCGCTTTGGCAGCATCAATAGAAGCCATTTTTGTTTTCTTACGAGGCTCGTATTCAAGGGTTGCTAAATTTAAAGTCAATATTTCTTTACTTGTAGCGGTCTTCACTTTTTTGAAAAATCCTTGACCCGTTTTATCACCTAACCAATTTTGTGCCACCATTTTTTCCAACCAACTAGGAAGTGTAAATGTTGCTTTTGCTTCGTCATTGGGACAATTCTCTGCAACACCAGCAGCCACTTTTACTAAAGTATCAATACCTACTACGTCAGCAGTCCTGAATGTAGCAGATTTTGGACGACCTAAAATTGGGCCTGTTAAGGATTCAACTTCGTCAATGGTCAATCCCATTTTTTCCATGATATGCAATACGCTCATCATGCTAAAAACCCCGACTCTATTGGCTATAAATGCAGGCGTGTCTTTACACAAAACAGTTGTCTTCCCTAAAAACACATCTCCATAATGCATATGAAAATCAATCACCGATGGATCTGTTTTTGGCGTAGGGATGATTTCAAGTAGTCTTAAATATCTTGGTGGATTAAAA
Organism: Chitinophaga pinensis; assembly: GCA_945865295.1. Taxonomy (GTDB): domain Bacteria; phylum Bacteroidota; class Bacteroidia; order Chitinophagales; family Chitinophagaceae; genus Sediminibacterium; species Sediminibacterium pinensis_A. The sequence goes on from CAMBDE010000073.1 coordinate 6,155, forward strand.
AAGTGCGTCCCGCAAAAATGTTTTTGAAAATCTTCTGAACGACCTTCTGCCATTAAATGAATTGGAATGCCAGAGGTATTAGAGCTCACCAATGTACCTGGTTTGCGGTATTGTTCTACTTGATCATAAATTGTTTTTTTGATGTCCAATCTTTCAACTACGACTTCTATGATCCAATCTGCATTTGCAATTTTGGACATATCGTCTGTAAAATTTCCAGTACGAATATTTTTAGTGAAAGCACTTGTATAAATAGGGGAAGGATTTGATTTGATCGAAGCCTGCAATGCATCATTCACTAGTTTGTTTCTTTCTTTACTATTGTTATTTTCTTCGGCACCTGGTTGTAAACGATCTAACAATAAAACTTGCACGCCAATGCCTGCAAAATGACATGCGATTCTTGAACCCATCACACCACTTCCAAGGATCACGACCTGCTTTATAGTTGGTTGCATAGTATAGCTTTTCGTAAAATTAGTTAGTTATGCAACTATTTTCAAAAATTATTTTCATTTTTACAAAAAAAGGGTCAAAATCACCTTTGGTTGCCTCTTTTAACCTTTCAACAAAACCAAGTGGAGGGTTCAGGGCTTTAGAGTACATTTGTAAAAAGCAAGAAATTCGAAAATAATATACTATGCCAGCAGTTATTGAACTTAGAGCGATTCAGAAAAGCTATTTTATGGCCAACCAAGCCATCCCGGTTTTAAAAGGGATCAATTTGGATATCAATAGAAACGAATATGTCGCCTTGATGGGTCCGTCCGGTAGTGGTAAAAGTACATTGATGAATATATTGGGTTGTTTGGATTCTCCAACTGGGGGGACATATAATTTAAATGGGCATGATGTAAGTGCGATGGCGGATGATGAACTTGCAGGGATCCGAAATATTGAAATAGGATTCGTATTCCAACAATTCAATTTATTGCCAAGATTAACCGCTGCAGAAAATGTGGCTCTGCCATTGGTTTATGCGGGTATCTCCAAAAAGGATCGTATCGAAAGAGCTTTGGTCGCTTTAGAACAAGTAGGTCTTGCTGACAGAAGTCATCATAAGTCCAATGAGTTGAGTGGAGGACAGATTCAACGTGTGGCCATTGCGCGTGCGTTGGTGAACAATCCATCTATTTTATTAGCGGATGAGCCTACGGGTAATTTAGATTCAAAAACATCTGTAGAAGTCATGGAATTATTTGGAAAAATTCATGCTGCAGGAAATACGGTTATTCTTGTTACACACGAGGAAGAAATTGCCCGATATGCACACCGCGTAGTTCGTTTAAGGGATGGGAACTTAGAGACCGATACCCTCAATAAGCAACATATTTAATTTACTAGATACTGAACCAAGTGTCTTTAGATTTGTTATAAGTTTATGAAAATTTACACCAAGGCAGGAGATCAAGGAAAAACTTCATTAATTGGAGGTACAAGAGTCCCTAAAAGTCATATTCGTATTGAATCTTACGGAACTGTGGATGAATTGAACTCATTCATTGGATTATTGAATGATTTAGTAGATGACGCAAAAATCAATGCAGATTTAAAAGAAATTCAGGATAGGTTGTTTACTGTGGGGTCGAGCTTAGCTTGTGATCCAGAAAAAGAGTCTGCTTTAAGAATTCCAGATTTAAAAGAAGAAGACATTGCAGGACTTGAAAAGTCAATGGATGCAATGAACGAAGTACTTGCTCCAATGAAATCATTTATTATTCCAGGTGGGCATCAAGCCATCTCAACTGCGCATATCGCTAGATGTGTTTGTAGAAGAGCAGAACGCTGGTGTGTGAATATGCAAGAAGAAGATTTATTTGTAGAGACTTTAGTAATCAAATACCTGAACCGTTTGAGTGATTACTTATTTACACTTGCTCGTTATATTGGGCATTTGAAAGGGGTAGAAGACCTGCCTTGGAAACCAAGAATTTAATCCATCAAGTTTATACAAAAAGCCCGTCTTTCATTGTGAGGGTTCTGTCGCTTAATGCAGCTAAAGCTTCGTTATGCGTTACAATTAAAAAACTCTGGTTCAATTCTTTTTTAAGACGTAAAAATAGTTCATGCATGGCATGTGCATTTTCACTATCCA
>CAMBDE010000074.1 GCA_945865295.1 Chitinophaga pinensis
GCTGGTTCCATCGGTTCATTTGAAATACCTGAGGGTACTTTTTTAGAAAAATGGAATAGTGCAGCTGCAGCTATAAACAATCCACCTACTGCAGTGTATAAAATAATGACTTTGTCTAAACTTAATTGTTTGATTTGTTCATCTGTAATGGCAGCGGCAGATCCAAATAAAGCTAGTGCAACTACAATTGGCCCTATGGATGTTCCAAATGAATTGATACCACCACCTAAGCTTACACGACTTGTTCCTGTAGAGGGATCACCTAATGCAATGGCGAAAGGCTGAGCAGCTGTTTGTTGTAAAGAGAATCCAAGCGCTACAATAAATAAACCAACCAACATGCCTGTAAAAGTATTGGCATTGACTGCAACGATCATTGCTGCAGCTCCAATGGCTGAAAATAACAAACCATAGACAATACTTTTTTTATAGCCCCATTTTCCAACCAAGTCTTTACCTCCTAGCGCACCATAAGCGAAAAGGCCAAGCGCACCTATATAATAAGCAAGATAAAATGCAAAATCAATCAATTGACTTTGAAATTGATCTAGTGCAAAATAGTTTTTACAAAATGGAATAAAGACACTGTTTCCAGCTGCAATAAATCCCCAGAAAAAGAAAACCACAATCAGGGTGGTCAATGCACCTGTATTGGTTGGTTGTTTTGTTTGGCTCATAGCATTCGTTTGTTTAATCAACCCTCAAAATACTCATTTTTATTTAATCCTTCGCTATAAAAAATGGAATAATGTAGCTAGTATTTAGTAAATTGAAAACAATTTTAAATAGCAACAATGAGTACAGCATATACTGGCGAGAAAGTAAAAATGAGTTTCTGGCAAATTTGGAACATGTGTTTTGGATTTTTTGGTATCCAATTTGGATGGAGTTTGCAAATGGGCAATATGAGTGCGATTTATGAATTTCTGGGCGCATCTCCAGATGAGATTCCGGGTTTGTGGTTGGCAGCTCCAATGACTGGGTTGATAGTACAGCCGATTGTAGGCTATTTAAGTGATAGAACATGGCATCCAAAATTAGGAAGACGTCGCCCGTTTTTTTTAATTGGTGCTATTTTAAGTTCTGCATTATTATTTGTGATGCCCAATTCTCCAACAGTATGGATGGCAGCAGGGGTATTGTGGATTTTAGATTCAAGCATCAATATCACCATGGAGCCATTCAGAGCTTTTGTTGCGGATAATTTAAATGAAAAACAACGTTCATTTGGTTTTGCCATGCAGAGTATGTTTATTGGATTGGCATCATTTATAGCTGGGTATCTACCTCAATTATTAGCAAATTGGTTTGATGTGTCTAGAGATAAAATCAATGGGTCTATTCCACAGAATATTCTAATGTCTTTTTATATCGGTGGTGCAGTCTTCTTTGTGTCTGTTTTATACACCATTATTACTAGTAAAGAATATCCTCCTTCTAATCCCACGAAATCAAATGACACCACAACGCCTCAATTAGGTTTAGTTCAAGAAATTATACATTCTATCAAACATATGCCTATACAAATGAAAAGATTGGCATTGGTTAATTTCATCACTTGGCCAGGTTTATTTTTAATGTGGTTTTATTATAGTACAGGAGTAGCAACCCAGATTTTTCATGGAGACCCAGCAACCAATAGTGAAGTCTTTACATTGGGTTTAGAACATGCCAACACCACTTCTGCCATTTTGAATTTAGTGACTTTTGGTTTTTCGTTTACACTACCTTTTTGGGTGAGTCGTATTGGTAAAAAGTATACCCATACACTATGTTTATTGGTTGGAGGCATGGGGCTGATTTCAGTTTATTTTGTAGACCAACCTAATCTTTTATATGTAAGCATGGGCTTGGTTGGTATTGCATGGGCGTCTATTTTGTCTATGCCTTATTCCATGCTAGCGGGTTTTATTCCAGAAAATAAAATGGGTATGTATATGGGCATCTTTAATTTCTTTATTGTGTTGCCTGAGATCATTGCTTCTTTATTTTTCGGAAAAATCATGTCTACTTATTTAAACAATGATCGACTAATGGCTGTGCTGATTGGTGGATGCTTATTAATGACAGCAGGCTTAGTTTGTGCATTTATCATCAAAGAAGAAAAGCATAAGGATTAGTCATTCGAGTAGTTTTTTATTCATTATATACCCATCAGAAATTATGAAAAGAGCATTTTATGTTCCTGTTTTAATCATTGTTGGATTGTTATTGCCAACAATGCAAGCAACTGCTACCGAAGCCTATCCAAGTAATTGGTTTGTCAATATGAAGTACAATCAAGTACAAGTTATATTGAGATCGGTGGATGCAGATTTTAGCAAAGCAACTATTGCAATCAACTATCCTGGAGTGAAAGTTAAAAAAATACACTATTTTGAAAATGGGCATTATATCGCAGTGGATCTTGAAATTCTTGCTACTGCAAAACCTGGCAATGTTCAATTTAAAATCACATCAAGTGGCAAAACAACTGTTTTTAATTGGCCATTACTTTCTAGAAGAAAAAATAGAGGTATTGATTTTGCTCAGGGATTGAGTGCTGCCGATTTGATTTATTTTTTAATGCCTGATCGTTTTAGTAATGGGGACTCAACAAATGATAAAATTCCTGGATTAAAAGACCAGTCTTTAAACAGATCAGAGATTTTTTTAAGACATGGAGGAGACTTGCAAGGGGTGGCCAATCATTTGGATTATATGCAAAAGCTAGGGGTAACTGCTTTATGGATGACACCAGTTGTAGAAAATGATATGCCTGATAGAACTGAACATGGATATGCTGCAACCAATAACTATAAAACAGAAACAAGATTTGGTGGTGATAAAGCCTATCTGGCATTAAGTGATAGTTTGCATAAAAGAGGTATGAAATTAATCCAAGATGTGGTGTACAACCATTTTGGTAGGTTTCATTTTTTAGTTCAAGATGCGCCAGATAAAAATTGGGTGCACCAATGGCCAACCTATACTCAAACCCATTACAGAGAACAAGCGATTTTTGATCCATACCATTCGGCAGCAGATGCTAAACGCATGATTGATGGATGGTTTACGACCGAGATGCCAGATATCAATCATGAGTACCCGATGGTAGAAAAATATTTAACACAAAACGCCATTTGGTCGGTAGAAACTTTTGGGGCGGATGCTTTTAGAGTAGACACTTACAAATATTGTAATATGGATGTGATGAATCGCTTAAACAAGGCTTTATTAGACGAGTATCCTAAAATATTTACATTCGGAGAATGTTGGGTGGATGGGGTCTCATCACAAGCCTATTATGTAGAGAACAATTACAATCTTCCTTTTAAAAGTAATTTAAAAGCAACTTCAGATTTTAGTTTACTATTTGGTGGAATTCTTCCAGCTTTAAATGAGCCCAATGCTTGGTCAACTGGGGTCATTAAATTATACAATACTTTGTCCTCTGATTTTTTATATAAACAAGCCAATAACAATGTTACATTTTTAGACAATCATGACATGACAAGAATCCATTCTTCCTTGGGAGAAAGTATTGCTAAAACAAAAATTGCTTATGCTTGGTTGTATACTTGTCGTGGTATACCACAATTATATTATGGTTCTGAAATTTTAATGAAAGGGATTTCCAATCCTGATGGCTGGGTAAGACTTGACTTTCCTGGCGGATGGCAGGGTGATAAAAAGAATGCATTCACAGAAACAGGATTAACAAATGAAGAGGCTGACTTTTTACATTATGTACAAGCCCTTGGAGCATATCGTACAACATCATCTGCACTTAAAACTGGGAATATGATGCAATATATTCCTGAAGACGGCCTGTATGTTTATTTTAGGTATGATCACAATCAAACGATCATGTGTGTAATGAATACAGATAATAAAGCAAGAAATGTTAACTTGTCAAAATATGCTGAAAGAACAAGTGCCTATCAAGGTGGAAAGGATATTATTTCAGGAAATCAAATAGGTGCAGCATTTTCTATTCCAGCAATGAGCATGCAGGTGATAGCATTAACAAAATAATCATGTCAAAATACGAAGCAATACATTTTGTAGATACAGCGCAAGCTGTCTGGAATTATTCGCTCTTTACAGACGAAGACGTCCATGCTTTTCAACATGGAACCCATAGTACTTTATACCAATTATTTGGGAATAAACAGATTGAAGTGTTGGGTGTGCAGGGAACTTATTTTAGTGTATGGGCACCTAATGCAACTGCCGTATTTGTAACAGGCAATTTTAATGATTGGAACAATGAGGCACATCCTTTAAAAGTGCGTTTAGAATCTTCAGGCATCTGGGAAGGTTTTATCCCGAATATCCGACAAGGGGAAGTCTATAAATACCATATTCATGGCTACAAGGGCGTTCAATTAGACAAGGGAGATCCATATGCGCATTATTGGGAATTAAGGCCAGAAACAGCTTCTATTACATGGCAGACTGACTATTCATGGAAGGACCAACAATGGATGGAAGACAGAAAGATCAAGAATCGAACAGACCAACCTTATTCGGTATATGAAGTGCATTTAGCTAGTTGGATGCGACCAGATAAAAACAATCCCGACGCTTACAATAGCTACACACAGTTAATTGATTTATTGGTACCCTATGTTAAAGACATGGGTTTCACGCATGTGGAATTGATGCCGGTGATGGAACATCCATTTGATGGAAGTTGGGGGTATCAGGGAGCAGGTTTTTTTGCGCCCACTTCTAGATTTGGGAATCCACAAGCATTTGCAGCTTTAGTAGATGCTTTTCATCAAGCAAGCATTGGTGTGATTTTGGACTGGGTTCCATCGCATTTTCCATATGATAGCCATGGTTTATTCATGTTTGATGGCGCCAATACTTATGAATATGCTGACATGCGTAAAGGCTATCATCCCGACTGGAATTCTTATATTTTTAATTATAAAAGAGGCGAAGTAAAATCCTTCTTAATTAGTAGTGCTAAATTTTGGTGTGATCAATTTCATATTGATGCCCTTAGGGTAGACGCAGTAAGTTCTATGTTAAGATTGGACTATAGTAGAGCCGAAGGCCAATGGGAACCAAATGAGTTTGGTGGGAATGGCAACATAGAAGCGATTGAGTTTATCAAAGATTTAAATATTACTTTATACAGAGATTTTCCTGCAATACAAACTATAGCTGAAGAAGCCTCAGATTGGCCCGGCATTAGTCAGCCGGTATTTATGGATGGATTGGGTTTTGGTATGAAATGGATGATGGGATGGATGCATGACACTTTGGATTATTTTAAATTAGATCCAATCATGCGTTCTGGAGCCCAGGATAATTTTAGTTTTTCCATGATGTATTATCATGATGAACATTTTATGTTGCCTTTAAGTCACGACGAAGTAGTGCATGGAAAAAGTCCAATGTTGTATAAAATGCCAGGCGATGCATGGCAAAAATTTGCAAACCTTAGATTGTTATATGCCTATATGTTTTTACACCCAGGTGCAAAATTGATGTTCATGGGAAATGAGTTTGCAGCAACGAAGGAATGGGATTTTCAATCAGAATTACAGTGGGACTTATTGCAATATCCAAAACATGGTGGAATGAAATATTGTGTGCAGGAATTAAATGCATTGTATAAAGCACATCCAGCATTGTATGAACTACAATATGAGGAAGGTGGATTTGAATGGGTGGAATTGAATCAACGTCAAGAGGGTATTATTGCTTTTAAACGAAAAGCGAAGGACCCTGACCAAGCTATTTTGGTAGTCTTAAATATGACACCAGTTCCAAGGCATCAATTTCCAATCCGTGTGAAAGGTAAAACCATTTGGAAGGAAATCTTTAATAGTGATGATCATGCCTTTTGGGGCTCGGGTAATGTAAAGAATCAAAATATTCAATGCATTTCAGTGGATGGCACAAATCAATTACAGGAAATACATCTTGAATTACCTCCATTGGCAGCGGTAGTATTGAAATAAGTCACATTTTTTTGAAAGTTTTGCACATTGTGGAAAACGGGGCTTAAGTTAACAATTAGTTTAAATAAGGGTTGGAACTTTATATCATAATCAAACCCTATGTTATGAAAACAAGTAACAAAGCTTTAATGTATGATGCAGTATCTGAAATGATTCAATTACATGCATTTGATCATTTATTGGATGCTGAATTGGCTAATTTCAAAAATGTGTTAAATCAATGGGTCGCAGAAGAAAATGGGATTACTTTAAATGAAAAACTATTTGTTTATCTAAATAAAGTAAACTTTTTCGTAGAAAATATATCTCCTGCTGCAATCCAACTATGGTTTTATGCATTGTCTTATAATAATTTCTCTTTATTAAATGTAGGAAGTGAATTACAAGACAACAATATTGAGTTGACGTATTAAATTAGATGGGTTTCAAGTAAAAAAAAGCCACTCAAATTTGAGTGGCTTTTTTTATAGGTATTTTTAGGGTTAGAATAATCCACCTTTTTTTAAAGTCGTTTTTCCTTCGCCAATTTTGAAACCATTGTTGTAAACTTCTACTAAGTATTCACCTTCAATCAATTTAGCACCTTGTTTGATGTCGTAGCTAATTGGTAAAATAGCATTTTGTACATATTGTACTGCTATTTTATTTGAATAGGCTTTAGTCCCGTCTTCTCTAGTATTGATTTTACCGCCTTCGCTGAAACTTGAACCATTAGGTGCAGTAATACAAATATATAAATCTTGTGTACCAGAAGGGGTGATTTTATTTTTATCAATTTGGAAAGATAAACGAAGGGTATTCGCTTTTTTTGCAGAGGTAGTTACTTTTTCAGTACCATCTTCTTTCACTAAAACAGCTTGGATACTAAATGCAGATGCATTTAAAGTAGAACCTAAATCTTGTAATCTTTCTTTTTCCTTTGTAGTTGAAGTTAGATTTGTGTTTAGGTTGGTATTTTCAGTGGCTAATACTTCATTCTTTACTGTCAATACCTTGTTTTCTTCTTGCGCTTTTGCCAAATCAGTGAATAATCCAGCAACTTTTCCGTTTAGTTCAGCGATCATAGATTTAGCTTCTTCTAATTCTTTATCTGTTGCATTCTTTTTTTGTAAGATGGTACTGATATTAGATTTTAATTGTTGGATATCTTTTGACTTAGACAATAAATCTCCTTGTAATGCTGTGTTTTGCTGTGTCAATGAGTCTGCTTTTGCAGAAACCGCAATAAAATCAGCTTGTAAAACATTTTTAGCACTATCTAATTTATTTACTTGAGTGGTGTAATTCCCAATGATTTCAGTTTTAGAAGTACTAAAGTAGATCCATGAACCAATTAGGGCAACCGCTAAAGCGCCAATTATAATTTTGCCTCCGTTGCCTGAATTTTCGTTGCTCATAAAAAATGTATTTATTTATTTTGCAAAGATATAAAAAAAACGCCATTCCTGTATATCTTTGGGGATGCCTATTTCTAAAATTTTATCCAATTGGAAAAATAACGTCTTTGACGCCGTCTATTGGCTGGAAGGGGAAGAGTCATTCTATATAGATCAGGTAGTACAGTATGCAGAAAATAAGTTGTTACCTGAGGCAGATTTAGCCTTTAATTTGACTATTTTTTATGGCAAAGATGCCGATTGGGCCGAGGTAGTCAATGCTTGTAAACGTTATCCCGTCTTTGCAGAAAAGCAGGTAGTCATTATTAAAGAGGCCCAACATATGAATTCAATTGAGAAATTGGTTTCCTATATTGAGCATCCTTTGTCATCTACCATCTTAATTGTAGCCCATAAAGACAAAAATGTAGATGGGCGTTCCGCATTGGCTAAATTACTTAAAACAAAAGCGGTCGTTGTTAGCACCAAGAAGATGTATGACAATAAACTACCTGATTGGGTCAATCAGTGGGTGGCTGAAAATGGCTATCAAATTAGCCCTAAAGCAGTACAAATTATCGTGGATCATATTGGCAATGATCTGAGCAGGATTAAAAATGAATTAGAAAAATTAATGGTGAATTTAGGGGATCGAAAAAAAATCACCGAAGACAATATCGAAAAATTTATTGGCATTAGCAAAGAATACAATGCCTTTGAATTTCAGGACGCTATTGCAAATAAAAAATTCTCTAAGGCGATCCAGATGATTCAATATTTTGAATCCAATCAAAAAGCGGCACCCATTCAGTTGATCCTTCCGACCCTCTATGGTTTTTTTAGTAAATTATATGCAGTCTATGGTTTAGGAACCAATGATGAAAAAAGAATCATGGCAGAAGTTGGGTT
>CAMBDE010000075.1 GCA_945865295.1 Chitinophaga pinensis
AAAAGCAATTGGTTTAAATGGGACTAGTTTTGAAGATGTGAATATCGCTTTAAGCGATGCCATAAAAAATGCCAACCAGCAAGATTTGATTCTTGTGATTGGCAGTGTATTTTTAGTCGCTGAAGTAGATAGAACTCAATTTTTATAAATTACCACCCCTTATTTGCTCTTAAAGTGGTGATATGCGCCACATGATGTTTACCATGCCATGCATAGATGGCAAACAAATCCCATAAACTTACTTCGGCATTTCTTCCAGGATGAAATAATTTTCTTTGCCATTGTTCTTCGGTTAAACTCGCTAATAAATTAGCCCATCTTTCATGCAAAGCATGCAATAAGGTCATAGAAAAATTAATTGGCGTATCTAAAGCATCTGCCATAGACACCCATTTATTTTCATCATATGCTTTTATCGTTGGTACTTCTTCGGTCAGTCCTAATTTAAATCTTGCAAAGGCATTCATATGACTGTCTGCAATATGATGCACTAATTGTTGTACGGTCCATCCTCCTTCTCTGTAAGGGGTGTCTAAATGTACTTTATCTAAATTCAATACGGCCATTTCTACATCTTTTGGCAAATGTCTTAATGCATTGATCCATTCATTTTTAGTGGCTTCTGAATAAGGTTTCATTTCATACTTTCCGATGGGATATCTAGGGTCTGTTGTCATAATTTTATTTTTAAGCTTCTCTTAATTGTTTTCCTGTCATATGGATAAATACATCTTCCAAATTGGCCTTCTTTACTTCTTTTACTTTTTCAAATCCACTTTCCACCAATTCGTCTATCAATTGATTCGGTGAATTGATGCCAATAATTTTACCACTATCAATGATGGCCACTCTATCACATAACACTTCTGCTTCATCCATATAATGTGTGGTGATAATGACAGTCGTTCCATTATTTCTAATTTCTTGAATCAAATCCCAAAGATTACGTCTTGCTTGAGGATCTAAACCAGTGGTGGGTTCATCTAAAAAAATAATTTTTGGACGATTGATCAATGTGGTAGCAATTGAAAATCTTTGCTTCTGTCCCCCACTCAATTCCTTGAACTTGGATTTGGCTTTGTCTACTAAATCAACTTTAGCCAATAGTTCCATAGGATCTATGTCCATTTGATACAAGCCAACAAACAAATGTATGAGTTCCGTTAAATTCAAATTAGGGTAAAATCCAGCAGTCTGTAATTGTACCCCAATGATTTTCTTAATGGCTTCTGGTTCTGTATCTAAATTCATCCCATCTACGATCACCGTCCCTCCAGACTTTTGCCTTAAGGTTTCGATAATTTCTAAAGTGGTAGATTTTCCAGCACCATTCGGTCCTAATAAACCAAAGATCTCTCCTTTATATACCTCAAAGCTAATGCCTTTAACTGCTTCAAAGTCGCCGTAGGACTTGGTCAAATCCTTCACTTGTATGATGGGTTCTTTCATGAATGCTTGTATTAAATCGTTCTTTAGCAAAAATAACCTAACTAACTTATATTTGCCCTATCAAAATCAGATATATGAAGGTAGGTATTTTAGGCGGTGGACAATTGGGAAGGATGCTTTTACAAGCAGCAGCGAATTATGATCTAACTACTTATGTTTTAGAAAAAGATCCCAACTGCCCAGCAGCGCATTTATGCCACCATTTTACAACAGGCGATATTTTAGATTACGATACGGTGTATCAATTTGGCAAACAAGTAGATGCCTTAACCATTGAGATTGAAGCTGTCAATGTGGATGCGTTAACTCAATTAGAAAAAGAAGGTGTAAAAATTTATCCTACCCCATCAGCTATTCGAACCATCAAAAATAAAATTGCACAAAAACAATTTTATGCAGATAACGAAATTCCAAGTTCCAATTTCATTGTGACCGATTCAGCAGAAGCGATTCGCCAACACTTAGGACTATTGCCTGCGGTGCACAAATTAGCAGAGGGAGGTTATGATGGCAAGGGCGTTCAAGTCATTGAAGATGAAAAAGCCATTGCATTGGGTTTTAACGCACCTGCTGTTCTAGAAGAAAAAGTAAAGATTGTCAAAGAATTGGCATTGATTGTAGGCATGAATGAAAAAGGCGAAACAGTCATCTTCCCTCCTGCCGAAATGGTTTTTGACCCTGTATATAATTTGTTAGACTATCAATTAAGTCCAGCAAAAATAGAAGAGCAACAACTTTGGAAAGCAGAAGCCATTGCAAGAAAAGTAGTTCAATCTTTAAAGAGCCCAGGCCTTTTTGCCATTGAATTATTTGTAGACCAAAAAGGAGATATCCTTGTCAATGAAACTGCACCAAGAGTGCACAATAGTGGACACCATACCATTGAAGCCAATTATGCTAGTCAATATGATATGTTATTAAGAATTATGCTTGATTATCCTTTAGGCAATCCTGCGCCAATTTTACCAAGTGCCATTGTGAACCTCATTGGGGCAGAAGGCTATAGTGGTGATGTGGTGTATGAGGGATTAGAAGAAGTGATGAAGATGGACAATGTGTTTGTGCACCTTTATGGTAAAACCACCACAAAACCTGGCAGAAAAATGGGACATGTCACCATCATGAGTAATGACTATATGGACTTAACGCATAAGGCCAACAAAATCAAACATACCCTCAAAGTCATTAGCAAATAGCTTCTTACTTATTCGCCACTTGTTAATATTGCTGCCTTAGGCTTTGTTTCAACTAATTTTTTCTTAATAGCAAGGCTTCTGAAATAACCAATACCTATTATACTCTTGGTTTGTAAACCTGGCGATTTTTTATTTGGACCAAATATGCGAATCTTATCATCATAAATTAAATCCAAACTGTAGGTCGCTGAAAAGTTTTTATTGATCTTGAAAGTAAATAAATTGGTCATGTAAAAATTGACATTCTCGGGCTTATCATAATAATTGGAGAAAAAATCCGCACGACCTCTATAATTGATATTTGTAGCAATGACTTTACTATAGTTTACAGTAACAAATAAACCTGTTTCTCGCTTCACCATAGATCCTGAATCCACACCGTATTTACCAAGTTTTGATAAATTTTTATTTAAAACCAATGTGGTTCTTGATGTTAAAGGAGAAAAAAAGATTGAAAAATTATTATCAGGCTTATAATCCAAACCAGCAGAAATAATCATATAGGCAGGCGCAAATAATGAAGAGGTAAGTGTGGCTTTAGTGCCACTAAAACTATAGCCATCAAAAAGTTGAGAACGGAAATTAAATAAACCTGATAGATACCATTTGCCTACTGTATCCATTTTATATCCATACTTACTTAGTAAATCCAATCGATCATCATTCTTCCTACCACCTTGTGAAGTAGACTGAACAAATCCAAGATTCAGATCTAAATTATTATCCCAACTTTGACGTTCTTTTTTATAGAAAGCGAAATAATTAAAATAACTATTGATGGTCATATTAAAGTTATCACCCCCAGCTGCCCAATTGCTCAATGAACTTTGTGCCACATTTAAATTGTATAAACCACCCTGTTTCCAATTCCAATTAGCCGTATCGGTATCTTTTTTAATATTCCTCGAAGTCTCCGATCTCAATTTTGCCAACACTAATTCTTGCGAATTTGCCCTATTGAAACAAAAAAAAGTGAATAATAAAATGAAACCTCTGAGCATGCGCAAATTTTTATAAATATACACCCTACTCAATAATCGATTGATTAATAGGTTAATATAAAATTAATTAATATATATCTTGTCTTATTTTAATCATTTGTATATCAAAGGATTAGGAATTATGTCTGACAAGTTGACACATAAAAATATTTTGACTAAGTTTGCAGTTCAAAATAAGTGCATGGATTCAAGTTTACTGATAGATAAATCCCAGGATGAAGCTCGACAAGGGGAAGCCTATGCTAGCCAGGCTAGTACAGGTGTCTTTCTAAAGCACTTTTATGTAGAGAGCTATGGTTGTGCAATGAACTTTGCAGACAGTGAAGTGGTTGCATCCATTTTAGAAAAGAATGGTTTTGGAGGCACTAAAAATATTGAAATCGCGGATTTAATCTTGATCAATACCTGCTCTATTCGTGAAAAAGCCGAATTGACCATCCGTAAGCGATTGACAGAATTTAGAAGTTTGAAGCAAGCCAACCCAGGTCTATTGATAGGTGTATTGGGTTGTATGGCAGAAAGATTGAAAGCCCAATTATTAGAAGAAGAAAAACTAGTGGACTTAGTGGTTGGTCCTGATGCTTACAGAACCCTACCCGATTTGATTGCCGAAGCTGGCACTGGACAAAAGGCAGTGAATGTGCTATTAAGTAGAGACGAAACTTATGGCGATATTGCACCCGTTAGGTTAAACAACAATGGTATTAGTGCTTTTGTATCCATTATGCGTGGATGTAATAATATGTGTAGTTTCTGTGTGGTGCCATTCACAAGAGGACGTGAGCGCAGCCGAGATGCCTTTTCTATTCTTGCAGAATGCAAAGACTTATTTGATAAAGGATATAAAGAAGTAGTTTTATTAGGTCAAAATGTGGACAGCTATTATTGGAGCAATCCAGAAAATAATGCCACCACTACTTTCGCCATGTTATTAGAAGAAGTGGCACAAATTGATCCAAGCCTTAGAGTTCGTTTTAGCACTTCTCATCCAAAAGATATTACGGACGAAGTCTTACACACCATTGTCAAATACGATAATATTTGCAAACACATCCACCTTCCTGTTCAGAGTGGCAGTTCTAGGATCTTGCAATTGATGAATAGAACGTATACCAGAGAATGGTATATGGCTAAGATTGACCGTATTCGTGCCTTATTACCTACCTGTAGTATTACATCAGATATCATTGCAGGATTTTGTACAGAAACCGAGGAGGATCATCAAGACACCCTTAGCCTCATACAATATGCCAATTACGATTTGAGTTACATGTATTTTTATTCTGAACGTCCCGGAACATTGGCTGAAAGAAGATATGAGGATGATATTGATCTAGTGACTAAAAAAAGAAGGTTACAAGAAATTGTAGACCTACAATGGAACTTATCCAATGAAAGTAATAAGCGAGATGTGGGAAGCGAATTTGAAGTTTTGATAGAAGGTAATAGTAAAAGGAATGAAGCAGAATGGATGGGAAGAAATAGTCAAAATAAAGTGGTTGTTTTTCCAAAAGGCAAATTCGATTATAAAAAAGGAGACTACGCACAAGTCAAGATTCACAATTTTACAAAAGGTACTTTATTAGGGGCAATCATTTAATTTAATTTAATTTAATTTATTCATACCATGGATTTACAATCATTAAAAAACAGATTCAGTATCATTGGCAATACGCCCTTACTGAATCATGCTTTAAATACTGCGGAGCAGGTTGCTGCAACAGATTTAACGGTACTTATTGTGGGAGAAAGTGGTGTAGGTAAAGAAGTTTTTTCACAGATCATTCATAGCTTATCCTCCAGAAAACACAATCCATTTATTGCTGTTAACTGTGGCGCAATTCCAGAAGGCACGATTGATTCGGAATTATTTGGACACGAAAAAGGTTCATTCACTGGAGCAGTGGATAGTCGCAAAGGCTATTTTGAAACTGTAAGTGGTGGTACCATTTTCTTAGATGAAATTGGTGAATTGCCATTGGGTACACAGGCCAGATTATTACGTGTATTAGAAACGGGTGAATTCATTCGCGTTGGTTCATCTAAAGTACAAAAAACAGATGTGCGTGTCATTGCTGCGACCAATAGAGAATTGATTGAATTCACTGAAAAAGGAAGATTTAGAGAAGACTTATATTATAGATTGAACACCGTGCCTATTCGTGTTCCTTCATTAAGAGACCGCAAGGAAGATATCCCATTACTTTTTAGAAAATTCGTGGTGGATTTTGCAGAAAAATATAAGACCAAACCCATTTATTTAGATGAAGAAGCAAAAGGACTATTAACAGCCTATGGTTGGCCAGGTAATGTGCGTGAATTGAAAAATATTGCAGAACAAATTTCTGTATTGAGTAAAAACGATCATATTGATGCTGCACAATTAAATAGCTTTTTACCAAAACATACAGCAAATAAAATGCCTATGGTCACTGGTACACCAGTTGGCGAATTCGCGAATGAGCGTGAAATTTTATACAAACTATTTTTTGACATGAAAAAAGATGTCAATGAGTTAAAGAAGATGTTTTTAGAGATATTACAGAACCCAAGTTTATCAGGACAAGCGGCGCACTATACAAAAGAAGCCATCATCAATGAATTAAAGGAAGATATTAGCCCATCCCATGCCCCAGTCTCTAATGTGAGTATGCCTAGTAATACAATGCAACTTCCAAATCACCAACCAGTCATCATTGACAATGACCTGCAGAACCATTATGAAATAGAAGAGTCTTTAAATATCATGGATAAGGAAAAAGAACTAATTTTAAAGGCACTTAAAAAACATAGAGGGCGTCGTAAAGATGCTTCTACCGATCTAGGCATCAGTGAAAGAACATTGTACAGAAAAATTAAAGAATACGACATTGAAGAATAAATTTTATATATTAAGCTGTATCAGCCTATGTATCCTGCTAACTTCATGTGGTGTCTATAGTTTTAAGGATGCGATGATCCCCGATAATGTAAAGACGGTTAAGATTGGATTTATTGACAACAGAGCAAGATATGTCAACCCGCAGTTAGCACCCCTATTGACGGATAAAATTTTGCAAAAAATCATTGGTCAAACAAAATTGACAAGAACCAATAGCGACGACGCACACTATCAAATTTTTGCGACTATTACTAACTACGATCCTTCACAAACTGTAGGTGTGAGTGGCCAAGCAGCAGCAAGTAATAGACTAACTGTAACGGTGCATGTTGTTTTGAAAAAGACATTGGAAAATAAAGAACTTGAATTTGATGTAACCCGTAATTTTGATTTCTCAGCCAATTTGACTTTAAATCAAGCAGAAGGTCAATTAATGGATGAGATTATTCGTAGTATTACGGACGATATTTTTAATCAAATTTTTTCAAACTGGTAAAGCATGAGTGCATTAATGATCAACGATATAGTTAAACAATGGACAGGACATGCTTCATTAGAAGCCATCGAAACGGATACCCTTGAAAAATATGCAATGGAGCATCCCTATGCACCAACGATTCAATTTCTTTTGGCAAAAAAATACCAGCTGATTGCCTCCCCGCTTTTAACTGCTCAATTATATAAAGCAACTGCTTATTTTCCTTCTAGTCTTCATTTACATTGTTTAATGAATCAATTAGCCCAAACTGAAGTCAATGCCCCTGCAGATGCCAAATTAAATAGCTTACTCAACAATCAGGTTGCACAATTCAATGAAGAAGTGGATGCATCTGATGTGTTGGATTATGAGAAAGAAATAACTACGAGCTTACAGAAAGACTACTTTGCCGCTCAAGGCATCGAATTAGACCTTTCTAAGCTCCCTCAAGATAAATTTACCCAACAGCTAAGAAGTTTTACTGCCTGGCTTAAAGTGATTAAAAACAAGGATGGTGTAGATCAGCTTGACCAAATTGGTGCTTTAGGCGCCGATCAGGAGCAAATCATTGCTCAAATTGCCGAAAAAGCCAATATCCCAGCGGATATTTTAACCGAATCCATGGCTGAAATATGGGAAAAACAAGGGAATTTGAAGAAAGCCATTGCCACTTATGAAAAATTAAGTTTTATTTTTCCTGAAAAATCCGTTTATTTTGCATCCCGTATAGAACATTTAAAAAATAACAAATGATAACTTTCTTT
>CAMBDE010000076.1 GCA_945865295.1 Chitinophaga pinensis
CCAAACCACATGGGCACATGAAAAAAGAAATTACGGATGGACTCCTGCATGCGGTCGTCTAACTTAGGTACTTTCACCAAAAAACCATAGGTACAAGTGTACAAAAGCAAAATAAAAGACAACAATTTCCACCATTTTTTATGCAGCATAGCTTCTTAATATTTAATCGATTAGCTCTAAAACTAACGGCTGTTTGGCAAAATTACAGCTTTTAAATGAACCTCCTAATTTTAGAGCAAATCTTATATTGGCAAATTTACGGCGATTTTGTACATTTGCCTCCATAATTTTCATGCCGTAACATGAAGCGAACTGCCCCGTAAGGCTGTAGTAAACTTAATGTGGCTATCATTTAAAAATAGACACAAATGAAACTTTCCCAATTTAGGTACGACCTACCTTTAAACTTGATTGCCCAGTATCCTACAAAAAGAAGAGAAGACAGTAGACTGATGGTGGTAAACCGTAAAAACGGTCACATGGAAAATCGTCATTTCTCTGACTTATTAGAGTACTATGATGACAAGGATGTATTTGTAGTAAATAACACTAAAGTATTCCCTGCCAGAATGTATGGCCGTAAAGAAAAAACAGGTGCAAAAATTGAAGTGTTCTTATTAAGAGAATTAAATAAGCCTAACCGTTTATGGGATGTGATTGTTGATCCCGCAAGAAAAATTCGTGTAGGAAACAAATTGTATTTTGGAGAAAACGAAGAACTTGTAGCAGAAGTCATTGATAATACGACTAGCCGTGGACGTACTATCCGTTTTTTATGGGAAGGTGATGATGAAGGCTTTAGAAAAATGTTAGAATTTTTAGGAGAAACACCATTGCCTAAATACATCAAGCGTAAGCCAGATGAAGAAGATAAAGAAAGATACCAAACCGTTTATGCAAAGCATGAAGGTGCGGTGGCTGCACCTACTGCAGGCTTACACTTTAGTAAAGAGTTAATCAAGCGTTCAGAAATTTTAGGTATCCGATTTGCAGAAGTTACCTTACACACTGGCTTAAGTACTTTCAGACCAATTGAAGTAGAGGATCTGAGCAAACATAAAATGGATGCTGAATATTTCAAGATAGATGAAGAAGCTTGTAAGATTATAAATACTGCTAAAGAAAATGGTCGTCGTGTATGTTCTATTGGAACCACTGGAATGCGTGCGATGGAAAGTAGTGTTACAGCTCAACGTTTATTGAAGCCAGCAGAAGGATGGACAAATCATTTTATCCACCCTCCTTATAATTTTAATATTGCAGATAGCTTAGTAACTAACTTTCATTTACCTAAGACGAGTTTATTAATTATGTCTTGCGCTTTTGCAGGATATGAATTGGCTATGGAAGCTTATAAAAAAGCGATTAAAGATAAATACCGTTTCTTCTCTTATGGAGATGCTTTATTATTTATTTAATTTTAGTAAAACTAAAAATTAAATAAATAATACTCAGTTAGATTTTTTTACTATTTATTTAAAATTTTAGTAAACTATATAAAAAGGGGATAGATGAAAATCTGTCCCCTTTTTCTTATTATAACTTCATTAGACCTTGCGCTAAAAAGATAAACTCAACTTTTTAGCTAAAGTTTTTAAATCATGTTGAACAGTTTGCACTAATGGAATTCCATTTTGCATGCGTTCATTTTCTATGTTGCGTTCTATATCTCCTGCTACATAAACTTGTTCATGTCCTTTTGCTGGAGTGGCATTTCGAAAACGATTCAACCAAAGATCCATATTGGATTTAAAATCTGCCGCAGGTCTAAAAGCATCAATACGCATTGCACCAATAAAATGTCCAAGGCCTTCACCCGGCATATTTTCTGGCATTGGGACATAGGCAGGAAATGGAGGTGCCCATGGACCAAAACTTGCACCACTTAAAACTGCAGAAAATATATCTACAATAGAACCTAATGCATATCCCTTATGACTACCCTGCTCTTTTTCGGAACCTAATGGTAAAAGTGCTCCACCATTTTTTAAAATATTGGCATCCTGTGTTGGATTGCCATCGGCGTCTTGTGCCCAACCAAATGGAATCGATGAATTGTTTCTTTGTGCAATTTCTAATTTACCATTTGCAGCAGTGGTCGTCGCAAAATCAGCCACAAAAGGTACTTCTTCACCAGCTGGTATCGCCACTGCAATAGGATTGGTGCCTAATAATTTTTCTGCCGAATAGGTTGGTGCCACTAAAGCACTTGCATTGGTCATTGCAATACCAATCATTTCTTGTTCCAAAGCCATCATCGCATGGTAACCAGCAATGCCAAAATGATTGCTGTTTTTGACACTGACCCAACCAGTTCCAACTTGCCTAGCTTTCTCCATGGCAATTTCCATCGCTCTTGGAGCCACAATCAATCCTAAACCTCTGTCACCGTCAATCACAGCCGTAGAAGGCGTTTCGTGGACGATCTTTATATTGGGCGTAGTATTAATCCTTCCAACTTCCCATAATCTTACATAACCAATCAATCTTGCAATTCCATGACTATCAATTCCTCTTAAGTCAGCAGATAACAAAACCTTAGTGGCCAATGCCGCATCTAATGCAGGACAGCCCATCTTCAAAAAAACAGCTTCCGAAAATGCAGCAAGTGCTTGATAAGTATAATTCTTAGATTCCATGGTACAAATTTACAAAAAAAGGGTGTACTGATAAGTACACCCTTTTAGCTATTGCTTAAATTATCTTAGAATGGTAAATCATCCATCGCTTCATTACTTTCTGCTCCTGCAGTAGGTGCTGGATTATAGCTTTGTGTTGGATTGGCCTCACCACCATAATTCGATTGTTCTCCACCTGATCCTCCTGAAGGCTTAGCACCTAATAATTGTACCGAAACAATTCTTAAGGTCAATGAAGCCCCTTGGCGACCATCTGTCGTGGTATAAGATCTTACATCTGGTGTACCTTCTACATACACTTGTGTTCCTTTCTTTAAATAAGGCGCCACAGCAGTACGATCTGTCCAATAAGAACAATCTACCCAAGTAGTTCTATCCTTTTGTACCCCTTGCGCATCCTTATATTTTTCTGTATGCGCTACGTTGAAATTAATGACAGACTTGCCGTTTACGTTATTCACCACGGCGTCTTTACCTAAATTTCCAATCACTTGTAACTTTATCATATTGTATATTTTAACTTTCTAAGAGAATGAAGATAGTAATTTTTTATTACTTTTGTGCTAAGCCAACTTTTAACTGGCCACTGAAAAATGAGCAAAAAAGGAAAAGTACTCGTCGCAATGAGCGGCGGAATAGATAGCACAGTCGCTGCAATTCTCTTACACAACGAAGGATATGAAGTAGTCGGAATTACCATGAAAACATGGGATTATTCCACCAGTAATGCCAATGGTAAGGAAACAGGCTGTTGCAATATCGATTCATTTAACGACGCTAGAATGGCGGCGGTGAACCATGGGTTCCCACATTATATATTAGATATCAGAGAAGAATTTGGTGACTTTGTCATTGAGAATTTTGTAGAAGAATATTTGGCTGGCCGAACCCCTAACCCATGTGTGATGTGTAACACCCATATCAAATGGCGCGCCTTACTCAAAAGAGCAGATGCATTGGGTTGCGAATTCATTGCCACAGGACATTATGCTAAAGTGCGTCAACACGATAATGGACGTTATGTGATTTCAAAAGGATTGGATGAAACAAAGGACCAAAGCTATGTTTTGTGGGGTGTGGATCAAGACTTATTAAAGCGCACCATCCTTCCACTCGGTGGCATGCACAAAAAAGATATCAAACAAATGGCGATTGATATGGGCTATCCAGAACTCGCTAAAAAAAGTGAGAGCTACGAAATTTGTTTCGTGCCTGACAATGATTATAGAGGTTTCTTAAAACGACGTGTGGATGGATTAGAAGAAAAAGTAAATGGCGGATGGTTTGTAGATACCAAAGGAAAAAGATTAGGAAAACATAAAGGCTATCCATTTTATACCATTGGACAAAGAAAAGGTTTGGAACTAGCAATGGGCCATCCTGTCTATGTTACATCGATTGATCCTGAAAAAAATATTGTGGTGATTGGAGAGGAATCAGATTTAGATAAGAACGATATGCTAGTTGCAAAAATGAATTGGATCAAGTACGATCATCTTCCAACATCCATGGACTTGATGGCAAAAATCAGGTACCACGATACTGGTGCATTGTGTACCTTATCCCATACCGACATGGGCGTGCAAGCAAGATTCTATGAAAATGTAAAGAGTATTGCTCCGGGACAAAGCGCTGTGTTTTACGAAGGCGATGATGTGGTTGCTGGAGGTATTATACAGAGCGGCGTTTTAATATAGCACCAAATAATGTATCTGCTTGTTGGGTGTAGCCTATGAAATATTTTTGCTCCACTAATTCAAATTGACCCTGCGATAAAATTGCTTGAACATGTGCTTCATTTTCTGCAGCATATACAGAGCAAGTTGCAAGTAGTAGATGCCCATTTAATTTTACAGTCGGTAAAATATTTGCAATGATTTTAGCTTGTAATGCAGTATAACTATCTAAGTTTTCCTTTTTGAAAAAAGCAATTTGCTCTGGTGTCCTACCCCAGGTTCCAGAACCAGAACAAGGCAAGTCTGCAAATACAAAATCAAAAGGTTTCTTGATATCAAATGGTTCTGTTAAATCAATCACCTGAACACTTGCTGGACGAATACCTGCTTCCTGCAAACGCTTATCTGCATTGAATAAAATACTTTCTCGCACATCAGATACATGCATTCGAATATTCTGCATGGTATCAAACATTAAAATAGTTTTACCTCCACTTGCTGCACAGGCATCCCAAACCTGAATGGGTGTTTCCATACTTGTTGGAACAAATTGCAGTAATTCAGCAAGTGCTTGTGAGTTTAAATCCTGAATCACTGCCTCTTTATTCAATGCCAATACATTTTGTAAAGCAGTGGTATTTGAAAATGCAAAACAATATTCATGGACCTGGGTATATTCAATAGATGCTGCTAGTAATGCAGCCACCACTTTTTCCTTTTGCCATGGTCTAATTCGAATAAACAATAAAGGCTGAATGGTATGCGAATGAACGAATGTTGGGATATCAATTTCCTTTGAAATAGCTTCTTGTAAAGGAAAGTTTGCATTCAAAGTTCTAAAATGCG
Source organism: Chitinophaga pinensis (assembly GCA_945865295.1). GTDB lineage: Bacteria > Bacteroidota > Bacteroidia > Chitinophagales > Chitinophagaceae > Sediminibacterium > Sediminibacterium pinensis_A. Next base: position 5,162 of record CAMBDE010000076.1, read on the forward strand.
CATAACAAAAAGCACTGATACTCTTACGATCTTTACTTCCATGTTTTTTATTGGCAGCAAAATATTTTTTTAAATAGGCAGCCAAAGGCTCCGGCCCTTGATAAGCTGATATTAATTTTTGAGCAGTTTCTTGATGTTGATTTTGATGCGTCATGCTATAAAAAAGAAAGTCATGCAAAACATGACTTTCTGATATTCGTTTTTCTTGAATTATAATTCTAATAAACTTGCTACAGGATCTTTCGCAATTAATAAAAGTGCTGGATTTTCTAATAACTCTTTAACCCTTACTAAGAAGCCTACACTCTCACGACCATCAATGATTCTGTGATCATAACTTAAAGCTAAATACATCATTGGTAAAATTTTAACTTCACCATTCACCGCCATTGGACGATCTTGTATTTTATGCATTCCTAAAATAGCAGATTGAGGAATATTAATAATTGGCGTACTCATTAAACTACCAAATACACCACCATTGGTGATGGTGAATGTACCACCTGTTAATTCTTCGGCGGTTAATTTACTATCTCTTGCCTTACCTGCTAATTCTATTACTTTTTTCTCTATACCTGCCATGCTTAAGCTCTCCACATTTCTGATAACAGGCACTGTCAAGCCTCTTGGGGTACTAACAGCAATACTAATATCTGCATAGTCATGGTATAATAATTGGTCTCCGTCAATGAAAGCATTTACAGTAGGCCACTCAGTTAATGCAATCGAACAAGCTTTAGCAAAGAAACTCATGAATCCTAAATTCACACCATGTGCTTCTTTAAACTTATCCTTGTATTGTTTTCTGATTTGCATAATGCCTGTCATATCTACTTCATTGAAAGTAGTTAACATAGCAGTCGTATTTTTTGCCTCCACTAAACGACGGCTGATTGTTTTTCTTAGGTTAGACATTTTCTCTGGACGCACATTGCGAGAGAATAAATCTTGTCCAGCAAACTGAATTTTACCAGGATTATTTAAAGCATCTAATACATCCACTTTTGTAATCTTTCCAGCATAACCACTTGCTTTAATTTGATTGGTATCTACTTGTTTATCTGCAATGATGGCAGCAGCAACAGGCGTTGTTTTTACATTATTTGGAACACTTGTTACAGGTGCATTTGACATTGGAGCTGTTGGAGGCGTTGGAGTTGAAGGAGCTGCAACAGGAGCAGGCTTTGGCGCTTCACCAGCTGGCTTAGTTGCTGTCTCATTGATATCTGCTAAAATAGCACCGATCAAAATGCTATCCCCTTCTTTTGCTTTATGATGCAAAGTACCCGCTTGTTCAGCGTTCACTTCGAAAGTTGCTTTTTCACTCTCTAATTCAGCAATTACTTCGTCGCGATCTACCCAAGCGCCTTCTGGCTTAGTCCACTTTAACAAAGTTACTTCTGTAATAGATTCTCCTACTGTAGGTACTTTAATGGAAATCATATTTTAATATTTTAGATAGAAAAAGCAGTTGTTATTATTTCATTTTGTTCTTTCGCGTGCACTTTAGCATAACCAGTTGCAGTAGCAGCACTTGCTTGTCTACTAATGACCCCATATTTAATTGCCTTTAAATTCATTTGCAAGAAACTTGCAGCACCCATATTCAAAGGTTCTTCTTGCACCCAGAACCAAATTGCTTTACCATATTTTTGGTGCAATGCCGTAAGCTGTTGAACAGGCAATGGATACAATTGTTCTAAACGTACAATAGCGATATCGGTTCTTTGTTCTGTTTTTTGTCTTTCTGCCATTTCATAATAAATCTTTCCAGAACAGAACAATACTTTTTTAACGTCCTCCACTTTTTGAACAAATGGATCATCAATCACTTCTTTGAATCTACCATTTGTTATATCTGTCATCGGGCTAAAAGTGGCGGGGCTTCTTAAATTCGCTTTTGGAGAGAAGTTGATCATTGGTTTTCTAAATGACCAAGTTAATTGTCTTCTCAATGCATGGAATAAATTAGCAGCAGTGGTCACATTGGTGATGATCATATTGTACTCTGCACATAATTGTAAATAACGCTCTAATCTTGCACTGCTATGTTCTGGCCCCTGCCCTTCGTAACCGTGTGGTAATAACATGACTACCCCATTTTGACGTTGCCATTTTTGTTCACCAGCTGCAATGAATTGGTCGATGATGGTTTGTGCACCATTTGAAAAATCACCAAACTGTGCTTCCCAAACGACTAACGCATCGGCATTGGCTAATGAATAGCCATATTCAAATCCAAGTACGCCGTATTCGCTCAATAATGAGTTGTAAATTCTAAAGGGTTCTTGTCCTTCTGCAACCTGATTCAAGCGGTTGAATTGTTCGTTGGTATTCTCATCTACTAAAACAGCATGACGATGACTAAAAGTACCACGCTTCACATCCTGTCCACTCATACGAACCGTTTTACCCTCTGCTAATAAAGAAGCATAAGCCATTAATTCACCAGTGGCCCAGTCTACCTTTTTTTCTGTCTCGTATAACTTTATTTTCTCTTGAATTAATTTGTCCACTT
>CAMBDE010000077.1 GCA_945865295.1 Chitinophaga pinensis
ATTGCGGCCGCAATCATGACCAATAAAATAAGATGTGTTTTCTTCATACCGCAAAGTTAACCAAATGGCCTTAAATTGCACCAAATTTTACGCATCTCATAAATTTCAATTATGCGCCTTTTTGACTATATCATTGTTTGCAAAAGTCCCGATTTTAAAAACGTAGACCGAATCAGCCAATTGATGCTGTTCATCACCCTTATGGCGCTTTCCTATTCGCTATATGCAGGGTTGTATCCTAGTCCTGCCCTATTAATTGCCATCATGACTTCGGTAGCTAGTTGGTGGATTTTTTGCGTCTATCAAAAGATTAAAGGAGGTGCACCATACTACCGTTTAGGTTTGGTATTTGCGTCTTGGGGATGGTTTTTACTACCCAACGCTTTATTGATTGCTGGCGTTTACTTAATTGCAGCCTTGTTTGAGCGTCAAGTAAAATTCCCTTACGAAATAGCCGTAGACCCAGCTGGTGTCTTAGTGAATACCTTTCCAAAAAAGTTGTATCCATGGGCAGAAATCAACAATATGCTGATCAAAGACGATTATATTACAATCGATTTCAAGAACAATAAATTGATCCAAAAACAGATCAATGAGCCAGTGACTGAAACAATCAAAAACGAATTCAATGCTTTTTGCGCAGAGCATCTAGCTAAAACTAATTAATTATGGCATTAACTGAGTCCCCTTATTTATTGTATTCAGACGGCGAAGGCAACATCTTTGAAGATGAGACCTTATATGTGGTAGGCAGAGCTGGATGGGACGCCTATCCCATTCCGGAGGAAGATTGGATCCCCTTACCAGAAGGTGGAAGCTTGTATGAATTACCTGGCAGAAGAGGCATTGGCATTGATGTAGATAGTGGTGAAATGCGTTTATGTGAAAAAGGATGGGCAGTCGCTGCTTTCATCCCGCCTGCACATACTGGATTGTATATCGCCGCTTATGAGTCTTTACCTGAAGCCCCATTGTTGCCCTTATTTTGTTATACCGCTGTGGGTTGGTTAGATGGAATTAACTATGTTCCTGCTGTTAGAATAGAACAAGATATTCGCCAAGATTGTGAAGGCTATGATCAAGAAACAATTGAGTATGGCACAGCACATTTATTAAAAACTTATAGTGAAAATAGATTGGTACAGCACCTGATGCAAAACTGTTGTATGACTTATCATTGTCCTGCTGCAAGAAATTTAGCCATGGGAAGATGGGAATGTCCCATCCCAATTTCTCCAGCATGTAATGCAAATTGCATAGGATGTATTTCATTCCAACCAATCGAGGAAGAAATTGTTTCCAACCAAGAACGTTTATCTTTTAAACCTACTGCAGCCGAAGTGGTAGAATATACTGTTCCGCATTTAATGTCTGCCCCTTTTCCAATTGTAAGTTTTGGACAAGGTTGTGAGGGTGAGCCATTGTTAATGTGGGAGACCATCAAAGAAGCGATTATTGAAATTAGAAAGCATACGGACAAAGGCAGTATCAATATTAATTCAAATGGCTCTAATCCAAAAGCAGTTGCCGAATTGGCTGCTGTTGGTCTGGATAGTTTAAGAATCAGTACCAATTCTGCTAGACCTGATATTTACAATGCTTATTACCGCCCAAATAATTATACGTTCCAAGATATAGTTGAAAGTTTAAAAGCGATGACTGCTGCAGGTAAGTGGACGAGTATCAATTATTTTGTTTTCCCTGGCATGACGGATACGGTGGCAGAATATGAAGCACTTAGACAATTGATCAAAGACACAGGACTAAAAATGATTCAATGGCGTAATTTCAATATTGACCCAGATTGGTATCTAGGAAAAATTGGGGTGACAGAACCAGGTGAGATCATGGGTGTTAAACAAATGATGGAATTAATTAGAGAAGAATTTCCTGATTTAAAATTTGGTTATTTTAATCCTCCTATAGAAAGAATCAAAGGAGATTACGCAACTGAATTTGCACATCATTAATGTAACGTAATTTTGAAAAGACACTATAACAAACAAGTTCAATTTGGAACCTTACTGGCCATCATTGCTTGTGTCATCTGGTCAGGTAATTTTATTGTTTCTAGGTATTCAATTCAATTGGCTGGCCCTATTAGTCTTGCATTTTTTAGATGGTCTATTGCCACTATTACCATGCTTCCATTTGCGATCCAAAATTTTAAAAAAGAAAAGCAATTATTCAAAGCCAATTTTAGTTATTTTTTCTGGATGGCACTGGTAGGTGTTGCCTTATACAATACAATGATTTACCAAGCTGGTCATTCAACGACTGCTATCAATATGGCATTATTTGGTTCAATTATTCATCCTATTGTGGCCACATTACTTGCAGCTTGGATTGTTCAAGAAAAATTGAATTGGAAAAGTATCACAGGCATTGTCTTAGGCATTATTGGTATCCTCGTTTTATTAAGTAAAGGCGACCTCAATACGTTATTGCATTTTAAAATTACAACAGGTGATTTATGGATGATTGGTGCTGGATTATGCTTTGGTAGTTACAATGTTTTTGTTCGTAAAAAACCAATAGGCATTTCAAATAATAGTTTTCTACTTGTGCTTTTTGCAATTGGTACTATTTTATTATGTCCATTTGCAATTTATGAAATGAATTATATTCAACCTGTTCATTTTAACAAACAACTTTTATTCATTGTATTATATTTAGGAATTGGCAACTCCACTATTGCGTATTTGTTATGGAATAAAGCCATACACACACTAGGATCAGCAAAGACTGCCTTGTTTGGCACTTTAATCCCCTTCCTAAGTTCCATTGAAGCACTGTTTATTTTGAATGAACAATTCAACATTTTTCAAATCATTAGTGGTGGAATCATTATTTGTGGAATCGTGATCAACACCTGGCCTTCAAAAATAAAACATGGAACTTAGTACGATTCTGTTTTTATGCTTGATTGCCTTTTTAGCAGGCTATGTGGATGCGGTGGTAGGCGGTGGTGGCTTGATACAAGTTCCTGCGGGATTGATTATGATGCCGACGCAAGCAGTATCAACAGTCATTGGCACACTTAAAGTACCTTCTTTTATTGGAACCTGTTTTGCTACCTATCAATATTTACAGAGGGTTAAAATTCCATTTTTAAGAATACTTCTATTTACGAGCATTGCATTTACAGCAGCTTTTTCTGGTTCTTTATTACTTACTGCAATGAGTAGTCAATTTATGAAACCAGTCATCTTTTTTGTATTACTTGCCTTGGCGATTTACACTTTTACAAAAAAAGACCTTGGACAATCCGTGCAGAAGGATGACATTCAATTTCCTATGCTAAAAGGTATCCTAATTTGCCTAGTCATTGGTTTTTATGATGGTTTTATTGGACCTGGCGCAGGAAGTTTATTTGTATTGGCTTTTATTGCAATTTTAGGATACGATTTTATGCAAGCAAGTGCACATGCGAAAATCGTAAACCTCTCTACCAATCTTGGCTCATTGATCTTATTTATAGGCAAGGGTGTAATTCTTTGGCCAGTGGCCATCCCCATGTCTATATGTAATGCCACTGGTGGATTTTTTGGTTCCAGAATGGCTTTAAAGAAAGGCAATCAGTTTATTCGTAAAATTTTCTTAATTGTGATTGTAGCTACTTTGTTAAGATTGGGATATGACGTTTTTTTGCATTAATTTTAAGCCATGCAATTGAGTTTTGAACAAGAAAAGAATATTAAAGCTGGTGTCTATACTGGACTCATTTGTCTGGGACTTTCGCTGATCTTTTTTGTTTCAAAATTTCAGGAACCCGCCCCTACAGTGGTTCCCCCCTTACCTGAATATATGGAGGTGAACTTAGGGAATAGCAATACAGGTGCTGGGGAGATTCCTCCAAAGAGTAAAGCAGCGCCTGCTCCTGAAAAAGGTGCTAATAAATCAAAAGCAGCATCCAGTGTGGCTTCAAAAATAAATACTGTTTCCAATGATGCAAATGACGAAGCCATTCGTTCTGGCAAAGTAAAAAATACCAAAAAAAATAATCCAGTGCCTATCCCTGCTAAACCAAAAGCCCTAATGGGGAAATATGCGGGCGGAAACGGGGCTGGTGGCAATAATCAAGACAGTTATAATAATGTGAAAGACCAAGGCATAGCTGGAGGCAAAGGTGATCAAGGTGTTGAAAATGGCTCTATCAATGGGAAAGACTATACCGGCAATGGTGGACCCTTAGTAACAAAAGGTGACCGAAGGGTTACAAAGTCCTATTCATTCAATGGTGATGTGCCTCCTGCAACAATCTATGCAGAGATCGAAGTCAATCCAAATGGTGTGGGAAGATTTATTCAAATTACAAGAGGTTCTTCCTCCAATGATCCAAAATACAAAAGCGCAATTAAAGAATACTTAACAAAAATTAGTTTCAATTCGGCTGATCATAGTTCTACAGTAACTGTGAAATTCAAATTCGATCTCCAATAAGCCAACCAATTGCTATGCGGTATCAAGAAACGATTGACTATTTATACACTAGACTCCCTATGTTTAGTAGGATTGGCGCTGCTGCAATCAAACCGAATTTAGACAATACCATTGCTATTTGTAAATTTCTTGGACATCCAGAAAAAAAGATTAAAACCATTCATATTGCAGGTACCAATGGCAAAGGTTCCACCAGTCATATGCTTGCTTCTATTTTTCAAGAAGCGGGATATAAAACAGGATTGTACACTTCACCTCATTTATATGATTTTAGAGAGCGCATCAAAGTCAATGGACAAATGTGTAGTCAAGATTTTGTCATTGACTTTACCAATAAAATAAAACCATGTATTGAAAAAATAGAGCCCTCTTTTTTTGAAATAACGGTAGGCATGGCCTTCGATTATTTTGTACAAGAAAAAGTAGACATCGCCATCATTGAAACAGGCTTAGGTGGCAGATTAGATAGCACAAATGTGATTGAGCCAGAACTATCTCTTATTACGAATATTGGATTTGACCATATGGCTTTACTTGGAAATACTTTAGAAGCCATTGCATTTGAAAAAGCTGGCATCATAAAAAAGGATACCCCAGTTGTAATAGGCGCATTAGATCCTGCTACAAAAAAAGTTTTCGAAGATAAGGCCAATAAAGAAAATGCCCCTATCTATTTTGCAGAAGATTTTATTGAATTTAAATCCTTTCAAAACAATTGGCAAAATGCTTTATTTGAATTCAACCAACCCCTGATTCATTTACTAGACGCGCCACTATTTCCAAAAAATTTCACCATTGAATGCGATCTTCCAGCTAAATACCAAGCTAAAAATTTAAAAGCAGTCTTAGTAGCTGCTCAATTACTTTCTACCATGGGATGGAAGCTTACAGCGGGTAAAGTGATGAAAGCATTGTCACAGATCAAAAAAAACAATGGCTTAATGGGAAGATGGGAATGTATTCAAGACAGCCCAAGAGTGATATTGGATGTAGCGCATAATGAACATGGGGTACATGCCTTGTTAGAACAATTAGCTTCCTTGCAATACCAACAATTACATATTGTTACTGGGATGGTGAAGGATAAAGATGTACAATCAGTACTACAATTACTTCCAAAAAATGCAATGTATTATTTTACTCAATCGCATATACCAAGAGCATTACCAGTGAATGAACTAGCAGATCAGGCAGCAATCATTGGATTAAATGGACATTCGTTTGAAGATGTCAATCTTGCTTTAAAGGATGCCATAAAAAATGCCAACCACAATGATTTAATTCTTGTGATTGGCAGTGTATTTTTAGTCGCCGAAGTTGACAGAACTCATTTTTCATAAAATTACCATCCCTTATTTGCTCTTAAAGTGGTGATATGCGCCACATGATGTTTGCCATGCCATGCATACACTGCAAACAAATCCCAAAGACTTACCTCGGCGTTTCTACCTGGATGAAATATTTTTCTTTGCCATTTTTCCTCCGTTAAACTCGCTAATAAATTAGCCCATCTTTCATGCAAGGCATGCAATAAGGTCATAGAATAATTAATGGGTGTATCCAATGCATCTGCCATCGATACCCACTTGTTTTCATCGTACGCTTTAACAGAAGGCACTTCTTCGGTCAAGCCTAATTTAAATCTTGCAAAAGCATTCATGTGGCTGTCTGCAATATGGTGTACCAATTGTTGGACCGTCCATCCTCCTTCTCTGTAGGGTGTATCTAAATGTACTTGATCTAAATTCAATACGGCCATTTCGACGTCAGTTGGTAAATGCCTCAATGCATTGATCCATTCTTTTTTAGTGGCTTCTGAATAAGGTTTCAATTCATACTTGCCAATGGGATATTTTGGGTCTGTTGTCATATTGTATTATTTAATCTTCTCTTAATTGTTTTCCTGTCATATGGATAAAAACATCTTCCAGATTTGCCTTCTTCAATTCTTTTTCTTTTTCAAATCCACTTTCTACCAATTCATCTATCAATTGATTCGGTGAATTGATGCCAATGATTTTACCGCTATCAATAATCGCCACTCTATCACATAGCACTTCTGCTTCATCCATATAATGTGTTGTAATGATGACAGTGGTGCCATTATTTCTAATTTCTTGAATCAAATCCCAAAGATTACGTCTTGCTTGAGGATCTAAACCTGTTGTAGGTTCATCTAAAAAAATAATTTTTGGTCGATTGATGAATGTGGTGGCAATTGAAAATCTTTGCTTCTGTCCCCCACTCAATTCCTTAAACTTGGATTTTGCTTTATCGACTAAATCTACTTTAGCCAATAGTTCCATTGGATCCATCTCCATTTGATACAACCCAACAAATAATTGAATGAGTTCTGTTAAATTCAAATTAGGGTAAAATCCAGCAGTCTGTAATTGTACCCCAATGATTTTCTTAATGGCTTCCGGATCTGTGTCTAAATTCATCCCATCTACGATGACTGTCCCTCCAGATTTTTGCCTTAGGGTTTCAATGATTTCTAAAGTGGTTGATTTTCCAGCACCATTCGGTCCTAATAAACCAAATATCTCTCCTTTAAATACGTCAAAACTAATGCCTTTAACTGCTTCAAAGTCGCCGTAGGACTTGGTTAAATCCTTCACTTGTATGATAGGTTCTTTCATGAATACTTGTATTAAATCGTTCTTTAGCAAAAATAACCTAACTAACTTATATTTGCCCTATCAAAATCAGTTATATGAAGGTAGGTATTTTAGGCGGAGGACAATTGGGAAGGATGCTCTTACAAGCAGCAGCAAACTATGATTTAACGACCTATGTATTAGAGAAGGATCCCAACTGCCCAGCAGCACATTTATGCCACCATTTTACAACAGGAGATATTTTAGATTACGATACGGTCTATCAATTTGGAAAACAAGTAGACGCTTTGACCATTGAGATTGAAGCTGTGAATGTGGATGCTTTAACACAA
>CAMBDE010000078.1 GCA_945865295.1 Chitinophaga pinensis
AATATTATATCAAAAGCAAGTTTAGAATTATTGAGAACCAAACAGAAAAAGACTGCTTTATTTATTGCATAGACGACGAAGTCGTTGTAAAACATCTAGAACTACTAACTACAAATACTAACCTACTACCATTTTCTATGAAACAAGAATTAAAAAAAGGAGGCTACATCAAAAATGAGCAAATGATGTTAAAAATCCAAGAAGAAAGAGTGACTATGAGTATTTATGATTTTGCTTTAAAAGGCAAGCATAATGCTTACAACACTATGGCTGCAAGTATTGCTGCATCCACCTTAGGTATTCGAAAGGAAAAAATCCGCGAAGCAGTAAGCAATTTCCATAATCTGGAACACAGAATGGAATTTGTTGCAACTGTAAAAGGCGTTGATTTTATCAATGACAGTAAAGCCACCAATGTCAATAGTACCTGGTATGCTTTAGAGAGCATGCAAAAGCCTACTATTTTAATTTTAGGCGGTGTAGATAAAGGCAACGATTATGCATTAGTGGCAGATCTTGTGAAAGATAAAGTTAAAGCCATAGTTTGTATGGGAACAGACAATTCAAAATTAATTGAATTCTTTAAGGACAAGGTTACGCAAATTATTGAAGTGGATTCTGCTAAAAAAGCAGTCAATGCTTCTTTTAAATTAGCCGAAAAAGGGGATGTGGTATTATTAAGTCCCGCTTGCGCAAGTTTTGATTTATTTAAAAACTATGAAGATAGAGGGCAACAATTTAAAGAAAGCGTAAAAGAATTATAATCATGTTCAAAGAAACTACAGATAAGTTATTTTCTCAAATGCCTTCTATTGGGGGGATGAGAGAACATCTAGACCAAAGAACTAGAGGGGATAAATATATCTGGGGTTTAGTCATCTTATTATCACTGATCTCTATATTGGTAGTATATAGTGCAACTGGTTCGTTGGCATATAAAATGTATCGTGGTAATACAAGTTTCTATTTATTTAAGCAAATCATATTTACTTTAATTGGTTTGTTAGTGGTTTTTGGATTACATAGGGTCAATTATACTGTTTTTTCACGTGTAGCCACTATTTTATTTATTTTATCTGTGCCTTTATTGATCTATACTTTATTTTTCGGCGCTAAAATTAATGAAGGTAGCAGGTGGATTAAATTACCCATTATTAATTTAACGATACAAAGTAGTGATGTAGCAAAATTGGCTTTATTCATGTACTTATCAAAGGTGCTAAGTAAAAAGCAGGAAGTGATTAAGGATTTTAAAAAAGGATTTTTACCTGTAATTATTCCAGTATTCATTATATGTGGCTTAATCATGCCTGCAAATTTATCAAACGCATTGTTGACAGGTGCCACTTCATTGCTTTTATTATTTATTGGCAGAGTGAGTTTTAAACATATTTTATTAACGATTGGAGTAGCGATGATTCCAATTGTGATTATTATTAGTGTAGCGATTGCAACACATAACGCCAATCAGGGTTTAATTGATTCAGAAAAACCAGTTATTGCTGAGTCATTAAAGAGTTGGGGACGTTTTGGAACTTGGGTGAATCGAGTGCAGGATTTCATGTACGCAAAAGACAATGAAGTGCCCTATCAAGTGCAACAAGCAAAAATTGCGATTGCGAATGGTGGCATATTTGTTGGACTTGGTCCAGGGAATAGTCAGCAAAGAAATTTTTTACCACAGGCCTATAATGATTTTATTTATGCAGTGATTATTGAAGAGTATGGATTATTAGGTGGGGCATTCATCATTTTTATTTACCTAGTTTTTTTATTTAGGTGCATTCGAATATTTAGAAAGTGTCCCTACGCATTTGGTGCTTTTTTAGCACTTGGATTAAGCTTTACATTAATCATTCAAGCTGTCGCCAATATGGCGGTCAATGTGGCGATTGTCCCTGTGACTGGAGTCACTTTGCCATTGTTAAGTATGGGCGGAAGCTCTTTTATATTTACTTGTTGCTCTATAGGCTTGATATTAAGTGTTGCAAGAAATGTGGAGCAAATGGAGGGTAAGGCACCAGTTGAAACTGAGATTGAAATTCCTAACGAAAATATTGAGCCTGTAAATGTCTAATCCAATACATACTCCTTTGCGTATCATAATCGCTGGCGGTGGAACAGGTGGACATATCTTTCCTGCCATTGCTGTAGCGCAGGCTATACAGAAGTTACAGCCTGATGCGAGCATTTTATTTGTAGGTGCTCAAGGGAAAATGGAAATGGAGAAAGTACCTCAAGCAGGATATCAAATTGTAGGATTGACTATTGCAGGATTCAATAGACAAAATATTTTTAAAAATTTGACATTGCCATTTAAGTTGATAAAAAGTTTTATTCAAGTTAAAACCATCTTCAATCAATTTAAACCAAATGCGGTATTTGGCGTAGGGGGCTATTCAAGTTTCCCCGTTTTAAAATATGCGCAAACAAGGGGGATACCAACTTTCATACATGAGGCCAACGCATTTGCCGGAAAAGCCAATCAATGGTTGGGTGCGCGTGCAACAAAAATATTTACTGGTACAAAAGGGATGGAAGCATTTTTCCCATTCAAAAAAATTCAGATTACAGGCAATCCTGTGCGACAAAATATTGCCGAAGGGGTTATAGATAAAGAAAGAGCATTATTGCAATTTGGGTTACTTCCTAATCATACAACTTTATTGATCATTGGAGGAAGCCTAGGTGCTGCATCTATCAATCAAGCCATTCAGCAAAATTTGGCTGCATTTGAAAAAATGGGACTGCAATTAATTTGGCAGACAGGCAAGCCAAATGCGTCAATATATAAAGCTGCTGCGAGTGAATTTAGGAATGTATATGTGGATAGTTTTATCAATGATATGAGTGCGGCTTATACTGCAGCAGATTTGGTAGTGAGTCGTTCAGGTGCCATGGCTATTGCTGAAATTTCAATGACGGGTAAAGCTTGCATTTTTGTACCCTATCCACATGCGGCAGAAGATCATCAAACATACAACGCCGAAGTATTGGTAAAAGAAAAGGCGGCACAAATGATTGCAGATAAAAATGTCATAACTGAATTGCTTCCAATGATTGAAAAATTAATGGCTAACAAAAATATATTGAGTGAGATGGAAGTAAAAATTAAATCATTTGCATGGAAAAATGCAGATCAGGTAATAGCGGCAGAAATTATAAATGAAATCGACCCTAAATAGCGAATAAGATATGAATCCTCTAACGAACTTGAAACGTATTTATTTTATTGGCATTGGTGGTATTGGCATGAGTGCCTTGGCTAGGTATTTTAATACGCAAGGCGTAATCGTTTCTGGTTATGATAAAACACCAACTGCATTAACAGATAGTTTAATTGCAGAGGGTATCTCAATTCATTTCGAAGATGATTTAAATCAAATAGATAAAGGGGCTACAGTCATTGTGTACACACCAGCTATCCCTGCAGAACATAGTGAGTTAAACTACTTTAGAGACAATGGATATTTAGTAGTGAAGCGAAGTGATGTATTGCAATGGGTGACAGAAAATGCCTTTACAATTGGGATTGCAGGTACGCATGGCAAAACGACTACGACCTCTATGACGGCTCATATTTTGAGACATACAGGTTATGGTTGTAATGCATTTTTAGGAGGGATTGCTTCTAATTATGATACTAATTTTTGGAGTCATGAAAAAAATGTAGTGGTTGTTGAAGCAGATGAATACGATAGAAGCTTTTTAAAATTATCTCCTAATATTGCTGTTATCACAGCTGTTGATCCAGACCATTTAGACATCTATGGTACTGCAGAAGAAGTGTTAAAAGCATTTGGACAATATGCAGATAAGATTAAACCTGGAGGGATCTTGATTCAGAAATTAGGAACCACAGTTGATACTAGTGCAAGTAATAAAACAATTGCAACTTATGGGTTCAATCAAGAAAAAGCATCTTATCATACAAGTGCATTAAAAGTAGTAGATGGTACCTATATTTTTGATTTAGTGCATCCAAATGGAGTGCTTAAAAATGTGGTATTGAATATGGGTGGTTTGCACAATGTAGAGAATGCAACAGCTGCAATTGCGATTGCATTGAGTCTTGGGATTGAGGATGAAAAAATCATCGCTGCTGTGGCAGATTTTAAAGGAGTGAAACGTCGATTTGAATATAAAGTGAAAACAGCCAATAAGGTATTGATAGATGACTACGCGCATCATCCGGAGGAATTAAGCGCTTTAATTAGTGGTGTTAAAAGTATTTTCCCAAATCAAAAAATGGTCTTAGTCTTTCAACCACATTTATACAGTAGAACACAAGATCAAGCCGCTGGTTTTTCGGCCACATTGGATCAAGCAGATGAGGTTATTTTATTACCTATTTATCCAGCAAGAGAATTGCCTATACCTGGTGTGACAAGTGAGATGTTATTAGCTGCAATGACCATAGCGCAAAAGCAAGTGATGTCAAAAGAGCAACTCATGGATTGGGCCGCTTCTTCAGAAGATAAGTTAATCGTGATGGCTGGAGCAGGTGATATAGATGTATGCATCAATCAAATTCAAGAAATCCTTACAAAATAGCAGATGAAACAATGGCAAAAAATAGCAATTAGGATTATTTGGAGCATCGCTGCTGCAGGGCTTATTGTGCTTTTTGTGGTTTCATGGAAGGCCAAGAGTGCAAAGCAATTGAATGATATACAAATTGAATTAGTTGGAGAAAGTGCTCAGGCTTTATTTATGGATGAAATTTCAATTCGAGTTATTTTAAATGAGCAAGGTGTGCAGGAAGGTATGCCAATTGAAAAAATCAATTTAACGCAGTTAGAACAATTTATTGAAAAAACGGAGTGGGTCAAAAATGCAGAATTTTTTATCAATAATAAATTGGTCTTAGAAGTTAAAATTGAACAAAGAATTCCAATTGCTCGGATATTTACAGCCAGTGGAACTTCATTTTATATTGACAATGAAGGTTGGAGACTGCCTTTAAAACAATTGACGGTGCTGAATCTTCCAGTATTTACAGGCTTCCCAACAGATCAGCCAAAATTATCAAAGCCAGATAGTGCCTTGTTAAAAGAGGTTTTATTTTTTGCAAAGACCATTCAAAAAGATAGTTTTTTCATGGCTCAAGTAGCACAAGTGAATATAGAACCCAATGGTACTTTTCAAATGGTGCCAACGCTTGGGGATCATCTAGTTTTATTGGGATCGGTAGATCAGCTAGAAGATAAATTAAATCGGTTGTTTACTTTTTATAAAAAAGTGTGGGTAGGTTCTGGAGTCAATGCCTATCAATTCATTGATTGCAGATTCGATCATCAAGTGGTTGCTTTGAAAAAAGGCCTACAGCCAATTCAATACACTGGCGATTTTAAATTTCTTGAAGAGGATTCAACTTTACTGATGCAAGCTCCAGTTATAAATACAGATAGCATATTGAAAGCCTCAAGCGTCTTGATGGACTCAGCCAGCCCCGCAGTAGTTCCTTCATCATTGAAAGTGAATAAAGCTGTTCCGGCTAAATTAGCTAAGCCCAGATCAGCGAAGGCCAATCCAAAAAATGCTTTATCAAAGCCTAAAACAAACAATAAAGCTAAAAATAATTCGTTAATTAAAAAGAACAAGACAGCGAAGGCCTTAATGCCTAAGAAGTCGAAGTCTCCAACTAAGAAAAACTAACAACTAAAACCTATAAAAATGAGTCAGAACGATTCTCCCATCATTGTGGGTCTTGACATTGGTACAACAAAAATTGCAGCGATTGCCGGAAGAAAGAATGAATTTGGGAAATTAGAAATCCTTGGATTTGGACGTGCAAATAGTAATGGGGTACAACATGGTCAAGTATTAAATATTGATCAAACCATTAAAGCCATTCAACAAGCTTTACAAAATTGCCATTTAAGTAATCCAGATTTAGAAATCCACGAAGTGTATGTGGGTATTGCTGGTCACCATATTAAGAGCTTACAAACAAGAGGAGATCAAGTAAGACAGGATGCTGAGAATGAAATTCAGGCTTGGGAAATTGAGCAATTGATCAATAACCAAAGAAAAACATTTAGTCCTGCAGGCGATCAAATCATTGATGTGATTCCTCAAGAGTTTCATGTAGATAATAACCAAAATATCAAGGATCCAGTTGGGGTGAATGGTGTTAAAGTGGGCGCCAATTTCCACATCATTACAGGAGACAGAAATGCAATTAGAAATATCAATCGTTCTGTAGAGCGAAGTGGATTGATTACAAAAGATTTAGTACTTCAGCCATTGGCATCTGCTAGTGCTGTGATGAGCGATATTGATATGGAAGCGGGTGTTGCTATTTTAGATATCGGTGGTGGTACAAGTGACCTTGCGGTATTCTACGAAGGTATTTTAAAACATACTGCTGTGATTCCATTTGGTGGCGAAAATATTACCAATGACATTAGAATGGGATTGGGGGTATTAAAAAGCCAAGCCGAAGCGATGAAAGTACAATTTGGAAGTGCATTATCTGATGAAGCAAAAGCAAATGCTTATGTAACCATCCCTGGTTTAAAAGGGATGCCTGCAAAAGAAATTAGCGTAAAGAATTTAGCTGCAATTATTCAAGCGAGAATGAGTGAAATTCTTGATTTTGTGACTTACCATTTAAAACAAGTTGGATTGGATAGCCGTATGTTGAATGGCGGTGTCATCTTGACTGGTGGAGGATCTCAATTAAAACATTTGATTCAATTAACTGAATATATTACTGGCTTGAATGCGAGAATTGGATTGCCAAATGAACATTTAGCACCTAATCATATTGATGAATTAAAGAAACCAATGTATTCAACATGTATTGGATTGATCTTAAAGGGATATAATGATTATGAGCAAAATTATAAAGTGTTTACAGAAACCCATAAAAAGGTGGAAGTACCTAAGGCATTAACAGTCAATAATGGAGTTTCTAATCATCCAAATACTGCTAACAGAAATCATCCACAACAAGTTGTAACAACAGTTTCGGAGGAGCAAATTGAAAAAAGAAAAAGTAAGTTCTGGGATCGTTTCAAGAACAACTTAATCGAAATTTTTAACGAAGAAGAAGATAAACCTTTAGCATAAAAATTACCCACATATCGTTTATAACTTATAGAATATAATCGATTGAAATTGAGTAATTTAGATCTAATTACGACTAACTAACCTAACAAAAAAAACAATTTCGAATGATACAATTTGACTTACCTAAACAAAAATCATCCATCATCAAAGTACTTGGTGTTGGCGGAGGAGGAAGCAATGCCGTTAACTTCATGTTTCAACAAGATATTGAAGGGGTAGATTTTATCATATGCAA
>CAMBDE010000079.1 GCA_945865295.1 Chitinophaga pinensis
ACGCGACAATGAATGTTGCCAATCATTGGATCGAATTTAACCAATTCGATATTTTTTAATGCAAAAATGCGTTTACCACGACGAATCACTTCTTCAGTGCCGTAACTATAGATATGTTTAACAAGATAGGGTAGTGCCATAATTAAAAATGCAATTGCCCTCTCCAAAAAAGGGCAGTTGCAAATGTACGACTTTATGGGCTATTATAAGGAAAAACTACCCGTGGTTGACCAAGGCGCCACTTTTAAAAATAGGTAATGAAGCTGCGATATCCTTTGTGATGCAATACTGCATATCGTCTTCTAAGCCATAGGCGGCTAATCGATGCCAATGGGTCACCGTTTTGATATATTCAGATAAATTAGCCTTGTTATGATTGTACAGTTGATTGGCCATAAAACTACTATCACAGTGAATGGTAAAATGGTCCTTTATTTCCTCAATCACAGCACCTGCAAAGAGCACATCCTCAATATTAAAACGGTTCTTCCAACCAGAGCAACCCAAAATCACGGGTGCATTTTGTGTTTTTAAAAATTCCACCACTTTCGTCAAATTTGGAAAAGATCCAGTGATGATTTCTTTTGCTCCTTGATTCAATGCCATATGCAACAACTTAGTGCCATTGGTCGTCGTAATCACTAAGGTTTTATTTTCAATAAATGACCTCGGGTATTCAGAAGGAGAATTGCCATAGGCTAAGCCAGGGATAATTTTTCCATCACGCTCTCCTGCAGTAATGCCACCAGTTTGTTTACCCATTTCAATACAATGCTCTGCAGAATCCACTGGGATGATTTTTGTCGCCCCATTGAACAATGCAGTAGCCATCGTAGAAGTCGCTCTAAAGACATCGATAATAACAACAATACTATCTTTTATTTCATACAGTTCTAATAAAGAAGGTGTGAGCACAGTATGTAAAGTTGGTTTCAATGTATTGTTTGTTTGCATAGGCTGCAAAGATACAAATTGTAGCGCTTTATTCTATCTCTTTTGTGCTTTTTTGCTTGCTCAACAAGAGGATTTCATTCAATACAATTTCTGATACTGTTCTTTTTACATCTTGCTTATCGGTATAGGTATTATTCACCAAACGGCCTTCAATCGCAAGCTCCTGACCTTTTAGTAAATTCTTTTCGGCATAGTCTGCAAGCTTGGACCAGGCGACTAAATTAAACCACTGGGTGTCATCCTGCCACTCCCCTTCTGCATTTTTAAATCCATCATTGACGGCCAAACTGAGTTGAGCTAGCTTTTTATTTTCGTCAAATACTTTGATTTCAGGATTGGCGCCTAAATGTCCAATCAACTGTACTTTGTTTTTCATTCCTTTCATAACGTTAAATTTATTTGAATTCAAAAATGCAATTAAACTGCAGATCATTTTCAAGTATTTACCGCATAAAAAAAGAGGACAAATTGTCCCCTTTACAAATTATACAAATCCCTCTTATTTAATTTCATTTAAAAGGAAACTTTACCACTTTTGCTTTTACCAAGGTATTTCTGATATCAATAAAGATCTCTGAATCAACTGCAGCATGCGCTGTAGCCACGTAACCTAAGCCTACTGCCTTACCTAAACTTGGCGCTTGTGTTCCAGATGTCACAATACCTATTGCTTGACCTGATGCATCTTTAATCACATAATCGTGTCTTGGAATACCGCGATCTATCATTTCAAATCCAACTAATTTTTTTGACACGCCAGCTGCTTTTTGTGCTGCTAAATTTTCTGAGTTGGTAAATACTTTACTGAATTTTGTAATCCAACCTAATCCTGCTTCCAGTGGACTGGTTGTATCATTGATATCATTTCCGTATAAACAGAAACCCATTTCTAATCTTAATGTGTCTCTAGCACCTAAGCCAATTGGCTTTAAACCAAATGCGGCACCAGCTTCAAATAATGCATCCCAAACTTTATTGGCATTGTCATTGATGTCTTCAAAATAAATTTCAACACCACCCGACCCTGTATAACCTGTTGCACTTACCAAAACATTGTCAATGCCTAATAAGTCCCCTTTTACAAAATTATAATAAGGTAAATTCAACACATCCATCTTGGTCATGCTTTGTACAATCTTAGTCGCATTGGGACCTTGCACTGCTAGTAGCGCTGTTTTAGCACTAATATTATGCATCTCTACCCCTTTCGTATTATAATTAGTTATCCAGTTCCAATCTTTTTCGATATTGGATGCATTCACCACCAACATATATACTTTGTTTTTTTCAACGCAATACACCAACAAGTCATCCACGATACCACCAGTGGTATTTGGCAAACAACTATACTGTGCTTTTCCATCTTCTAATAAAGAAGCATCATTACTTGTAACACGCTGAATTAAATCCAATGCGTTTTCTCCTTTTAAAACAAACTCTCCCATATGACTCACATCAAATACACCAGCGCTATTTCTTACTGCTGCATGTTCGTCATTGATACCTGTATAACTAATAGGCATATTGTAGCCAGCAAATGCTGCCATTTTCGCACCCAATGCAATATGCTTATGGATAAATGGGGTATTTAGTATTGCACTCATCTTGAATAAATTTGGACAAAGTTAACTAATAAATACAAACGCCCTTCTAGAAAGAAGGGCGTTTTATCATCACAAATCTACACAAAAACCAATTAATAGGTAAAGCGCTGTATCAATAAGTGCAAGTCCTCTGTTTTTTTAGCAACTGCCGCAACCTTGCTTAAACCAGTCGGTGGCTGAATAGCTATTTGCTGCTTTTTTTTGATATCTGCTTGTCCAGGTTTAACCCCATTCTTTTCGGCTTTCTTTTCTTCTAAAGCACGATCAATCTTTTCTAATTCTTGGATTTTTTGCGCCCTTGATTTTTCTAAATTCTGTTCAAGATTTTCACGGTCTTTTTTCAACTGTTGTAATTGTTGCTCTATCTCATCTATCGAATCATCTTGATCATTGTCATCGTCCAACTCATCCTTATCAGATTTGATCTTTTCTAAACCATCCGCTGTCATCCTATACTCCACGCCTCTATCATAAGAGAAGGATTCGTTGTCCCAATTTTCATTCCACTCATCTACCCAAAGATCATCTCCACCAAAATGATTCATAGTTTCAGATTGAATACCTCTGCTATTTATTCTGATATTGGTTTGCGACCAGCCTTTATTGGTGATTTTGAAACGCTTACCTAAAGGCACAGCAATTGTCATGATCACGTGCTGGTTTCTGAATTTATCTTTATTTGTGATGGCAATACCCCTATCTAAGAATACAGTACTATCCTGTTGCAAGACAGAAAAATTAATTTTCTCTGCAAGCAAATTGGCTTCCCTAACAGACTTCCCATTACTCATTGTTACGTACTTCACTTCAAAACTATCTGTCTTAGATTGAACGATTCTTATTTTTAAATTACGTACACGCACCGTATCATCATTGTATACTTGGAATGGCTCGATATTAAACCATCTTTGTTCATAGTATTTCATTCTTGGAGATGCAGTGACTTCTAGATAATCTAACGCTGGATTCACTAATCCAATACTTTGTTCAACAGGTTGATTGTGTTTAGAAAAACTATTGCCTAAGCTGCTAAAAAAATAAGATATACAAACCCATCCAAGTACCCATAAAGCAATAAAGCTAGATCTCACCCATACATTGGATTTCTTGAATCCTGCAATTTTTCGGATGATCGAAGCAACAATTGCAATCACGGGTACCCAAATGAAAAATAAGATGGTACCAATTAAAGACCAGCTTTGTAAGCCATCCTCTAAAATGAATTTCTTCAATGGTAATAAACCGGTCGTAGCAACTCCAACTCCAAATAAAGCAGCAAGCACTGAAATCGTAATGATACCAAGGATAAAGTATACAAATGCTTTCATTAAAATCGTAATGGTTCTGCCAAAGAAATGCAAACAACCCTTTCTTTGATCTAAACCGCTTGCATCATTATTCGTATTATTAGTGGAAGCTCCAGTAGCATTGCTATTTCCTGCTGAAGTAGCTTGCTTTTTATCAAAACTACTTCCCCAAGTTTTTGCTCTCTTACCAAATCCTTCCAAATCTGTTTGAATTGCATTTTTGATACTATTGATATCTACTTTCTCGCCCATCATTTCTAATTTATCGGCACTGGTTCTTGCTTCTGGCAATACCAACCATAAAACGATGTACACAAAAATGGCACCTGGCATAAATGTCACATCAAAAATATTATTGAAATCGTCAAACTCCCAAAACTGAAAGAGGTGAAAATGATTCCAATTAGTAACCAATAAAATTGTTGGTAATAAAAATAAGGCTCTAATGATGCTTACTTTCACACCAAAGTATTTAGACATCCCTGCACAAACTCCACCAATGACTTTTTTGTCAAGATCTCTAAATAATCTTTTACGAACACCTCCCACTTCTTTTACAGAAGTACTTGGTACCGCAATCCATAACAATAGGTAGGCAAAAAATGAAATACCAAAAAGCAGGATCCATAAAACTCGAACAAGGATTGGATCTAAGTTTAAATAATTTGCAATACCAGCACAAACTCCACCTAAGACTTTGTTCTGCTCGTCTCTGTACAATCTTTTTTGATGGGTTTGACCATCCGCATTTTGAGTATTTGATTGTGCTTGATTGGTTCCTGCATTGGCTGTGGTATTGGCCTCAAAGCCATCCTGTGCTTCAAAATCAGCAGGACGTCCAATACTTGTAATGATTAAATCAATGTCTTGCTCTGTGATACAAACTGCGCCTTTTTTAAGACGGTCTTCACATAATTCAGCCACACGACATTCTATGTCATTGATAATTTCGTCTTTCCCTTCTTCTTGTTCAAAATAAGTTCTTAAACTTTCTATATATTGTTTCAGATTTTCGTATGCCATTTCTTCGATAGGAAGAATGCGTCCTTGAAAATTGATATTGATTACTTTTTTCATAGTCATAAATTTATTGAGCAGCATCTGCTTGGTGAACAATTGGGTTAGCTTTTGGTGCAATAATGGTACCTACTGATGTGGCCATTTCATTCCAAGTTTTTTGTAAGACCTCATATGCTGCTTGACCTGCATCTGTCATTACAAAATATTTTCTTGGCGGACCACTGATACTTTCTACCCAACGATAATTTAATAGGCCCGCATTTTTTAAACGCGTTAACAAAGGATACAATGTACCTTCTAGAATATGCAGATTGGCCGCTTTCATTTGCTCAACAATATCACTCGGATAAACCTCCCCTTGTTGAATGATGGAGAATATGCAAAACTCCAAAACGCCCTTGCGCATCTGACTTTGTGTGTTTTGAATATCCATAACTTTAATTTATCCCGCAAAACTAAGGATATTTAAGGTACTATGCATCACATAGTACCAAGTATTTTATAGTAGTTTATAAAATAAAATGCTAAATAGCTGATTATCAGTATTTAGCGTTTTAAATAAATGTATAAATCCTCTAAAATGGAAGATAATTGGTTTAAAATAGGGATGAATATCTTTGAATTCTCATAAAATTCGACCAATTGAAGGATAATTGGCTCATAAATTCGCCTAGTAAACGACTAATTCATAAAAATCTTCGGGTTGTAGGTATTGATTGGCCAAAGCTTGCAAGTCAGCGGGTTGGATTGCGCGTACCATTTCGATGGTTTTATTGAAATACGCAATGTCCAAATCGTTCAATAAATAAGTCTTCCAACGATTCATAATTTGGAAAGGCCCGTCTAAATCCCCCAATAAGGCACCCAACATATAATTCTTAACCAATTTCAACTCGGCCTCATCCATCTTTTCATTTCTCAAAATAGCCATCTCCTTATACACTTCCTCAATGGTTGCAGCGCAGACATCTTTTCCTGCATCGGTGCTAATCATCCAAGCACATTCCTGCACATGATTCTGTAAATAACTATGTATGCCGTAAGTGTATCCTTTGTCTTCTCTAATATTGCGCATCAACCTTGATCCAAAAAATCCGCCCAATACATTATTCAATACTTGTGTTCCAGGAAAATCTGGATGGTGTCGATTGGGGAATCTTCTTGCCATTCTTATAGACCCTTGTACCGAACTGGCATCATTGACGATTGAATATTTTTTGGTGGCCGCAGAAATAATTGGATGATCATAACTTGGCAATACTTTTTGATTCAATGGCAAAGCACCAATGTATTTGTTCATTAAGCTTTGCATGTTTTTAGGAAACTTGCCGGCCATAAATACGACGGCTTTACCATGTTTGTAAAAACGATCATAAAATTGCACCAAATCTTCGCGTGTAAGATTATTAAAAGCAGCTTCTGTAGAATAGGTCCCATAAGGATGCGCAATGCCAAACAAGTATTCATCAATCAATCTATTGGCAATAAAATCACTCTTCTTTAAATTCAATGTCAATCTTTGCAGTTGATTTTGTTGGTAGATTTTTAATTCTTCTTCCGAAAAATTAGACTCTGTTACCAATTCACTCACTACAGGTAAAAGTGCTTCAAAATGTTTTGAAAGCGTATGTAAATTAATGGTCGCTGTTTCATTGTAGCAAGTTCGATTCACATAAGCCCCATAAAATTCAAAATGGTCGTTTAACTCAAAGGCGGTTTTTTGATGTGTGCCATTTTTTAATAAAAAATTAGTCGCTGCTGCCACCCAATTTTTTTCTTCATAACAATTACCTGCGAAAAAAACTAAGTCCATCATCATCACTTCTTCTGCTCCACCATCATAACTATATACTTCTACCCCATTGTCTAATGTAAAATGCTGGTATGGTTTTAATTGGATATCAAAATCAACGGCATCCTTGATCAACGGCGCTTTTATTCTGTCTAATGCCATGTTTTAATTTTTACTATAATAATATAAAGTGTTTCTATTGCGATCTTGGAAGATGTCATTGGCAGTCGCTTGTATCCTTTCTTTGGATGAAGGCACGAATCCAAGCGTTGACAGTTCCGGCACAAAAGATGCTGGTGTTGTCATGGCCTATTAGTGTGCCGCACTTCGACCAATGCACCAATGAACA
>CAMBDE010000080.1 GCA_945865295.1 Chitinophaga pinensis
GCCCTTTTCCTTTGGTAAAATGGTATTTTGAGGTATATTTGCACCCCTTATTGATCTGGGTTAGTAAGTGGAATGGCCCCGTAGCTCAACTGAATAGAGTATTTGACTACGGATCAAAAGGTTTCAGGTTTGAATCCTGACGGGGTCACAAAGCCCGCACGAATAGTGCGGGCTTTTTTGTTTTGAGCAGACGTCAAGAGCTCGCTCTTGTAAGGATGCGAAAAGCAAAAAAGCCAAGCAGCAGGAACTGCTGCGCAGGGCTTTGAGTACGACAAATGCGAAGAGGATGTTGCGAAGCAACCATCCAGGGCTTTGAGTAAGGCAACTGCGAAGAGGATGTTGCGAAGCAACCATCCTCAATCTGAAAATCTCCTGGGATTCTTTTAATAATTCGGAATAATCTCATTTAAAGAAATAGTACCATCACTATTTCCTTTAATTGCAAAATAGGTTAATTGATTATTTACAACAAAAACCTTCATAAAAGCTGGATTGATGTTTGGGATTGTTATACCCTTGGTCATTGAAGCAAAATTACCAGATGCATTTTTCCAAAGTAAATTATCCATAAATACATTATTATTTTCCCTAAATAAATTGCCCGCCCAAGGATTTAAAAAAATATCAGGATACCCGTCTTTATCATAATCTATAATTTCAAATTCTCTAAACTGTAATTGCGAAAACGTATACTCAAGTTTTTGATTACTTGGTGTAAAGTTTCCCTTGCCATCATTCATCCAAATTTCTATACCATTAAAATTATTACCTTCAGTTGCGATAGCTAAATCCAAAAATCCATCCTTATTAAAGTCAGCTGATTTAATACTAGTAGCCCCTCTATCATTGTTAGCAAATACGCCTAAAGGACCAGGATCTTTTGATAAAACATATTTATTTAAACTTGAATTATAAGAATAGATCATAATACTATATCTGTCAGTAATTTTTTGATACGTTGCATTAAAACCATAATCTGCTCTAATAACTTCTGGTTTATTATCTCCATCTAAATCCTTTACCAATACTGCACCAGCACCTCTTGCATTTAAATTACTTTGTAAAATGGTTCTATTTTCCGAAAAACTACCATCCGTATTTTGCAGGTAAGTATGAAGATTATCATACCAACCACCTTTTGTTCCCATATTTAATCCAACTACATCTTTTAGTCCATCTTTATTTAAATCACCAGTAGAAATTGAGTGATAAAAGCTTTTTGAAAGTGATATATTACTAAAGGAGAGTTTATTACCAATAGTTTTCATTAAAATCATGTGACCATTTGGCCAATTACCTGTCGTTAACTCTAGTCCATGATCTGCATATACCCAAGATTGGTTTAAAGTATCGATGCATTCATAATTTCTTCCAGCCCCCATTGCGCCATCTAGATAGCTATTCTCAAATTGCCATGTACCATTTAACTTTATTAAATGAATTGCTGGAATTAAAGGATAATTAAAAAACAATGTTGCTGGAATAACCATGTTTAAAACATTGTCTTTAGAATAAACTATGGTTCCTGATATACTCCCATTAACGCCTGTTTGCACTTGTGCGTTCGATATATTAGGAATGGTGAATCCAGATATAACAGTACTAGAAATTAAATATTTTGGTGCTGGTGGAGTCACTACGACAGGAGGAATGACAATAGAAGGAGGTGAGATAATGCTGGGTTCGGTAGACTTTGTACAAGAAAAAACAAAAAATATACCCAAAACAATGACTATTCTTTTCATAATTTAAAAATATAATTAGCCGATAGGGGTCTATAAATATATTATTATTTTTTTAATATATTAGCCTAAATTTTCTCAAATTAATTACTCAGATGAAATCTTACATAACAGGATGCTACCCAAGGTAGTAACCCAAGTGAAAAATACCCTCTTCAATTTCAAATTATATCCTACATTGTCTTTGATTATAAACTCCTTACTTATAAATGAAACTCTCCATCTACACTGTTGGCAAAGCCAACGAATCCTATATCAAAGAAGGCGTAGAACAATTCACCAAAAGAATTGGGCATTACTACCCTATCGACTGGCAATTGATAACGCCCTCCAAACTAACCGAACCTTTACAAATAAAAAAAGCCGAAGCAGCGAGTATTTTAAAAGCATTCACGCCAACAGATGTGTTGATTCTTTTAGACGAAAAAGGTAAAATGCTGAGCTCCCCTGGCCTAGCCAATTTAATCCAACAAAAAGCCAATCA
Source organism: Chitinophaga pinensis (assembly GCA_945865295.1). Classification (GTDB taxonomy): domain Bacteria; phylum Bacteroidota; class Bacteroidia; order Chitinophagales; family Chitinophagaceae; genus Sediminibacterium; species Sediminibacterium pinensis_A. Next base: position 2,227 of record CAMBDE010000080.1, read on the forward strand.
AAGTGCACAAAAAATCATTTTCTTAATTGGGGGCGCCTATGGTGTGGATGAAACAATACAAGAAAGAGCCAATTTCACCTGGAGCATTTCTGAACTTGTTTTCCCACATATGTTGGTTCGATTGATGCTTGCAGAACAAATTTACCGCGCTTGTAGTATCTTAGCCAACGAAAAATACCACCACGAATAATGAGCATTACTTTATATATCACCATAATCACAGTCATTGTATCCGTCTTAGCATTTTACAATGCAGAACTCATGGACAAATTAATTTTCCATCCCTATTCTGTAAGTAGAGACAATGAATGGTACCGTTTTATAAGTTGTGGATTCATCCACGCCGATTTTATGCACTTAGCATTTAATATGTTCTCCTTTTATATGTTTGGTGATTATGTAGAGCAGTATTTTAATATGCTATTTGGTCAAAATGGAAAACTGCTTTATTTATTTTTATACTTATCTGCTTTAGCAGTATGTTTAATTCCAACCTACCTTCAACAAAAAGATCGTTACAATTACAATAGCTTAGGGGCGTCTGGAGCTGTTTCTGCCATTGTATTTGCAGGTATTTTTTTAATGCCTACAATTCAGATTGGCTTTTTCATTATCCCACCCATCATTCCTGGATTTATATTTGGCCCAATCTATTTGGGAATTACAGCTTATTTAGCAAAGCAAGGACAAGGAGGTATCAACCATAGTGCACATCTATGGGGATCATTATACGGAGTTATATTCTTGATTGTAGCTGCATATTTTATTGCACAGTTTAATGTAGTCGGAAGCTTTATAGAGCAGATTAGGATTTACTTAGGAATGTAATTTTGACTACACGCTTTGTTTGTGGTGTAATTTTGAATCGATCGTCAATACGTTGTCCTACCACCCATGCAATTTTACTATCAGAACAAAGCACGGTTGTCTTTGACTTGATTGCTGGACTTAACTTTAAGCTACCTAAAAAATGATTGAGTTTCTTTTTCTTACGCAGTCCTAATGGGTAAAAATAATCTGTCGCAACCCAAGAACGATTTAATAAAGGCCAACTTAATAGATCCGCATCCAAATAAGCCATATTCGAACTCGTATCTAGTTTTAGTGCTTCCATATTGTCTATCAATTCCAATTGCAATTTTCCAAATAAGGTATCTACAATCAATTGATCTTTTGAAATAGTTTCATAGACTTTGTCTTCATGATTAGATACAATTTGAATTTGGTTACCCCATTTAATCAATCGATGTGAAGTAGATGCAATAAACGCACCCTTAGTAGCTCCTGCAATTTTATAAATTTCTTTTAATTGTGTGGCTTTAAATCCATAAGCCTGCACCAATCCCCAGATATAAGTGGCATTGCCTTTCAATTGATTCCATTTTGATACCTCAATAGTTGGAATTCCTTTTGGGAAACGAATATGCTTTTCCCAATAGGCTGTCACAGTACCATTTACAATGGCTTCTGCCTCTTTCAATCTCGAAATAGTATCAAGTACTTGTTGATTCACATTTGGATAGATGGTCTCCATTTGTGGGATTAATTGATTGCGAATTAAATTTCTAGTATAATCATTTTTTAAATTAGAACTATCTTCAACATAGTCCAAACCATTTGATTTTGCGAAATCTTTAATATTGGCTTTACTAAATGGAAGTAACGGTCTAATTAAATCAATGTGATCTGTAGCAAGTGGATTTTGTTGATGCGTCCTAATAGCTGGAATCCCAGTCAATCCATGCAAACCTGTGCCCCTGAAAAATTGCATGAGCACCGTCTCCACTTGGTCATCTGCATGATGCGCTGTAAGTAAAACGATTTTAGTATTTGCTTGCAGATCCATTTCCTTTATTAAACTTTCAAACCAAGCATAGCGTATTTCTCTAGCGGCTTGTTGGATACCCATTTTATATTGTTCTGCAAAAGCCAATGTATCAAATCGTTTTGTCAAAAAAGGCATGCTCATTTTTGTGGCAAAAGCTTGCACAAAACTTTCGTCTCGATTACTTTCACCTCCTCTTAATTGAAAATTAGCGTGTGCGATAGAAAATTTTGCACCCATCTGTTGCATCAAGGCTGCAAGTACGATACTGTCCACGCCACCACTCACTGCAATGATAAAATGCGTGTTGTGGGTACTGATACCTGGAAAAGTAGTTGCCCAATGGCTTTTAAATTGTTCCAAGTCCAATAACATGATTGTTGTTTGAATTATTTCTTTTGTTCCTTAGCCCAAGTGTCTTTAAGGGTAACAGTTCTATTGAATACCAACTTGTCTTTTGTACTATTGGTGTCCTGATAAAAATAACCTTTTCTTAAAAATTGGAAGCGCGCTTCTAATACATCATTCAACAATGCGGGCTCTCCCCATGCAGTTGTTACGGTATGCAAAGAATGTGGGTTGATATAGGACTTAAAATCACCTTCAGCACTACTTGGATCTTCCACATTGAACAAACGGTCATATTCGTTTAATTCAACTGGGATGGCATGCTTCGCACTAACCCAATGTAATGTGCCTTTTACATGAATACCCGATGTGTCTGAACCTGATTTAGAATTTGGGAAATATTTTGCATAGACGGTCGTTACTTTTCCGTCGGCATCTTTATCAAAACCTTCACATTCGATAATGTAAGCACTCTTTAATCTAACGGACAAACCTGGACCTAATCTAAAATATTTTTTAGTTGGTTCTTCCATAAAATCATCCGCTTGAATCCACAATGCCTTACTAAAAGGAACAGGTCTTGTGCCGCCATTTGGATCTTCTGGATTGTTTTCTGAATCTAATATTTCTTCGGATTGCTCGTAGTTGGTAATGATTAATTTAATTGGATCAGTCACCACCATTCTTCTTTGTGCAATTTTATTCAAATGCTCACGAACACAAAATTCTAGTAAGCTAAAGTCAATGATATTTTCTCTCTTGGCGATACCAATACGATCACAAAAATCACGAATACTTTCTGCAGTATAGCCTCTTCTTCGCATACCACTAATGGTAGGCATTCTTGGGTCATCCCAACTTTGTACATGGCCTTCTTGAACCAACTGTAATAATTTACGTTTACTCATGACCGTATAAGTCATATTTAAACGTGCAAATTCATATTGATGCGATGGAAAAATACCCAATTCTTGGATACACCAATCATACAAAGCCCTATGTGGGATAAATTCTAAGGTACAAATAGAATGGGTAATATTTTCGATAGAGTCACTTTGACCGTGGGCAAAATCATACATTGGATAGATGCACCATTGGTCTCCTGTGCGGTGGTGATGTGCTTTTTTTATGCGATACAACAACGGATCACGCATATGCATATTCGGACTTGCTAAATCAATTTTAGCACGTAATACTTTTTCGCCATCATTATACGCGCCTGCTTTCATTGCAGCAAATAATGTTAAGTTCTCTTGGATGCTTCTATTCCTAAATGCATTTCCAGTACCAGGCTGTGTAGGTGTACCTTTTTGTTGCGCAATTTCTTCGGCTGTGCTGTCATCCACATAAGCCAATCCTTTTTCAATCAATTGAACTGCAAAAGCATACAATTGATCAAAATAATCCGAGGCATAACATTCTTTGATCCAATTGAAACCCAACCATTTTAAGTCTGCCTTGATACTTTCAACATATTCCGTGTCTTCTGTCACTGGATTGGTGTCATCAAATCTTAAATTCGTTGCGCCTCCAAAAGTTTCAGCTAGCCCAAAATTTAAACAAATACTTTTTGCATGACCAATATGTAAATAACCATTCGGCTCTGGAGGGAACCTAGTCAATATACTTTTGTGTTTCCCAGATGCTAGGTCTTGGGAAATAATTTCTTCAATAAAATTTAAACTTTTTTCGTCACTCATAGGATAGTATCTATTCGGGTAAAGGTACAAAAACCTGCCCCAAAAACCAATCCCATTTTAGTATTGTAAATTATCCCTTAGAACCGTATATTTTTTGTACTTCTAAAACCAATTTTTCAATCTCTTGGTCTTCCCCATTTGGGTTATACGGTTGCTTTAAACTACTTCCAAACACAAAGGCAACTGTTTGCCATATTCCAGCATTCAATCCCCCTTTATATTCCTTGATTAATTGGTAGCAATTATTGCCAGTTTCACGATTGATTAATTTCATGAGGACCTTTCCCTGATAAACAGATAAACTAGTCACTTTATCAGCAAATTCCCTTTTCAATTCTTTTTCTCTAGACTTAATAATCTGCTTTCTTAATTTTTCATCCTGTACATTGGCCAGTTGTGCATTCACCGATTGTATGACTTTACTGGCTGATTTTGCATAAGGATAAGTGACATAAACAGCATTGCGTAATCTTGTCCAATTTTTCCAGTAGTTTTTTAACGCATTTGTTTGAACAGCAGCCACCATCACTGTAGGCAACCAAGATTGAGGAATGGTATCTCCCTCTGGTGTTATATAAGCCTCCACTCTTACTGTGTCATACTGACTCGTTTGCGCAAAAACTTGCTTTGGCAAACTTGTTGTCAAGACGAATAGCAGTATAAAAAAAATGGATCTCATATTCATTGATACGCTAAGTTACAATAAGTAACCCTATTTTTTAAAACGATAATAAGCCCCCATCATAAACCCAATGGTTGTGACAATGACCCCCAGCCATAACAAATTGATCCATGGGAATTCATAGACTTTTAAAGTAATGAG
>CAMBDE010000081.1 GCA_945865295.1 Chitinophaga pinensis
ATTACAGATGAACAAATCAAACAATTAAGTTTAGACAAAGTCATTATTTTATACACTGCAGTAGGTGGATTGTTTATAGCTGCAGCTGCACTATTCCATTTTTCTAAAAAAGTACCCTCAGGTATTTCAAATGAACCGATGGAACCAGCAGGAAAAGCATTGTCTTTATTGGTGATTATGACGGGTGTATTAATTGCTTTGTTCGTTCCAATTTTTGATAGTTATAAAATTGATCCAACAACATTGACAGATATAGGTCGTCATGATTTAGAAACCTATAGGATGAAATGGCTTATTGGTGCTTTAGCAACTGTGGTAGTGGGCTTATTAGCCGCTAATTTTACAGCACAAAAAAATGAAAAAGGATGGGGTGCCATGAAATATCCTCAATTGGTTTTGGGCATGTTGGCCATCTTTGTATATGTTGGCGTTGAGGTTGCCATTGGATCTAACTTAGGAGAATTATTAAGACAAGCTGATTTTGGAGGTATCTCCTCTTCAGAAATTGCACCCTATGTATCTATGTATTGGGGTAGTATGATGATTGGACGTTGGGCAGGTGCCATCAGTGCTTTTGATTTTAAAAAGAAAACACAACAATATTTAACTTTCATTGTGCCAATTATCGCATTTGGAATTGTAATAGCCTTGAACAGTGTTGCGCAATATGATATGAGTCCTTTGTATTGGTATATCATTTGTGTATTTATCCAAATCATTGCATTTTACTTGAGTCAAAACAAACCTGCTAAAACATTATTGATTTTTAGTTTGGTAGGTGTGATAGCGATGGTATTAGGTATTTTTACAAAAGGCACTGTTGCTACATACTCATTTTTAACAGGTGGATTGGCTTGCTCAATTATGTGGCCTTCTATCTTTTCTTTATCTGTAGCAGGCTTAGGAAAGTATACACCGCAAGGATCTGCTTTTTTAATCATGATGATTTTAGGTGGTGGTATTATCCCTCCTATTCAAGGTAAAATTGCAGACTACTTACAATCTTCTCATTTAGATCAACCAGGTTATGGTATTCATAATTCATTCTGGGTAGCTGCTATATGTTTTGCTTATTTAGTATTTTTTGCAATAGCAGTGAAAGGCATATTGAAAAAGCAAGGCATCAATTATGAAGATGCTGAAACAAGTGGTGGTCACTAAAATTTAAAAATAGTAATTATGGAATCATATGTTGTAGGGGTAGATATCGGAGGCACAGGTACTAAATTTGGGATTGTAGATAAAGACGGCAATGTTTTATTCTCTAGCGAGATGTCTACTAAAAAGCATCTACAAGTGCATACATTCATTGATGAATTATATGAACATTTATCAGTCATGATTGAAAAAGTGGGTGGCTTCGGTCGCATCAAAGGAATTGGTATTGGGGCGCCAAATGGAAATATCTATACTGGCACCATTGAATACGCTCCTAACCTTCCATGGAGAGGTATTATCCCATTTGCCAAAATGGTGCAGGATAAATTTAAAATCCCAGTTAAATTAACCAATGATGCCAACGCTGCAGCTGTAGGTGAAATGATGTATGGTGCGGCAAAAGGAATGAAAGATTTTATCATGATTGCTTTAGGTACCGGTGTCGGAAGTGGCATTGTCGCTAACGGACAATTGATTTATGGTCATGATGGATTCGCTGGTGAATTAGGCCACACAGTGATCATTCCCAATGGAAGAAAGCATTCAGGTACAGACCAACTTGGTTCTCTAGAAAGTTATGCATCTGCAACTGGGGTAGCTGAATCTGCAAGAGAATTATTAAGTCAATCTGACAGACCAAGTGTATTAAGAGCAATTGATATTGATAGTATTACATCAAAAGATGTTTTTCAAGCTGCAATTAAAGATGATGAAATTGCAAAAGAAGTTTTTGAATATACTGGAAAAATATTAGGGATGGCTTTAGCAAACTTTGTCATGTTCACTAGTCCAGAAGCCATTATCTTATTTGGTGGATTGACAAAAGCAGGTGATATGATTTTAAAGCCAACCAGGGAGCATATGGAAGCCAACTTAATTGAGATCTTCCAGAATAAAGTAAAAATATTATTCAGTCATTTAAAAGAATCTGACGCCGCAATATTGGGCGCTTCCGCACTTATGTGGGAGTAAAATACAAACAAAATTTTGCAAATTTAGTACACGATGTATTTGTATTTTACTCCCACAGCTTCAAAAAATTGAAGCATGTTTTAGCTCCAAAAAATATAATTATAAAAATAAAGGCCACAGAATTTGTGGCCTTTATTTTTATGATGTAGCTGATGCTAGTTCTTCTAAATATTTATTTCTACCCCATCCTTGGATAACGTGTTTTTCTGAATGATAAGACGACCTTACCAATGGCCCACTCTCTACATAATCAAAACCTAGTTCATACCCAATGGTTCTAAGTTCAGCGAATTCATCGGGGTGAACGAATCTTTGAACAGGTAAATGTTTTTTGGTGGGTTGTAAATATTGACCAATGGTAAGCACGTCACAGCCCACACCTACTAAGTCTTTCATGGTTTGGATCACTTCGTCTTTCTCTTCACCAATACCCAGCATGATACCTGTTTTTGTGCGCATGCCGCCTTTCTTTAAGGTCTCTAATACTTCTAAACTTCTTCTGTATTTTGCTTGTACACGCACTCGTTTTGTATTGCGCTCTACTGTTTCCATATTATGACTCACCACTTCTGGAGCAGCTTCTATGATTCTTTCTATTTGTTCTTTGATCCCTCTAAAATCTGGAATCAATGTTTCCAATGTCGTTTCTGGCGTGAGTGCTTTAATGGCTTTAATGGTATTGGACCAAATGATGGATCCTCCGTCTGGCAATTCATCTCTGTCTACACTTGTTAAAACTGCATGCTTCACTTTCATTAAAAAAATGGCTTCCGCAACACGTTGTGGCTCGTCCCACTCCACTGGCTTTGGTCTACCTGTTGCCACTGCACAAAATTGACAACTCCTTGTACAAATATTACCAAGTATCATAAATGTGGCTGTCCCTTCTCCCCAACACTCCCCCATATTTGGACAATTACCACTCTCGCAAATTGTATGTAATTTATGTTTGTCTACTAAGCCTCTTACGTGTTTATAACTATCTCCAATAGGTAATTTAACCCTCAACCAATCTGGCTTTTTTATATGTTGTTCTGCTGGGACAATCGGTAATTCTTGCATGCTTTTCTGTTATCAGTTGCAAAAATACAAGACTTGTGCTTAAGTTAAGCCTTTCGTTGTAAATTTACCAAAATCACAAACCCATCAATTCAACAGATATGACAGCCACAGTAACCTATGACGCTAATTTAAGGACCACCTGCCTTCACCTTCAAAGCGGTTCAAGTTTTGAAACAGATGCACCTTCTGATAATAAGGGTCAGGGTGCACGTTTTTCTCCTACCGATTTAATTGCGACTGGATTGGGTGCTTGTTTAATTACCACGATGGGTATTAAAGCAGAGAGCATGGATATCAAATTAGATGGTGCTAAAGTGGATGTGACTAAAGTGATGATGAGTGAGCCTAGAAGAATTGGTAAAATCATCATTGCCGTGACCATGCCAAAACTTGATTTGGATGAGAAGACGAAGGAAATATTGGAAAGAGTTGGAAGGACTTGTCCAGTAGAAAGAAGCCTTCATCCTGATATGGAATTGGATATTAGCTTTACTTGGTTATAGATCTTGTATTAGCTGTAGGAAGATAACCCAATAATTTACTGACAGGCAATCCCATTACATTGTAGAAATCACCCTCGATGCCTTGAATACCTACAACACCAATCCAGTCTTGTATGCCATATGCACCCGCTTTGTCATAAGGCTGGTATTCATCTACATAATATTCAATCTGTGACAATGTCAAAGGATGAAAATGCACCAATGTTGTTTCACTAAAATTTCTTGACTCAGTATCATTGATCAAATACACCCCTGTGATCACTCGATGTGTTTTGCCAGATAGTTTTTGTAATATAGTAATGGCATCGGCTCTATCCATTGGCTTACCAATGATTTCATTTTCTAAAACTACAATGGTATCTGCTGCAATAATCCACTTGCCTTGATGGATTGGAAATTCAAGCTTTATTTTTTCCTGAACTGCAACGGCTTTTTTTTGTGCAATATATACTGGCACATCTTGTACATCCATCTCTGCTGGAAAATCTTCTTCTGCTGCAGAAACAATAATATCAAACTCAATATCAGCCCATGCTAGTAATTGTTTTCTTCGGGGAGACTGAGATGCTAAAATGAATCCATTCATATTCATTGGAATTAAAGCAGGAAATAAAAAAAGCCCATCGATAAAATACCCATCAACATCGCAAATTTTATCCAATGGCTCAATCTATTAAAATCTGCCCTAGAAAATGCTTGCTTTAGATTAAATAAAACATACATTAATGGAGCAATAATGGTCACAATGCAGTAAAAGATTGGTATCCACCATCCAAATAGTATAGCGTATAATTGAATAATGATTAAGACTAAAATAAGGACCATGAGCCAAACTGCCACATAGACTTTTGTGGTTTGTAAGCCCCATTCAATAGGCATTGTTTTACAACCAAATTTTTCATCCCCATCCATGTCTTCCATATCTTTTAGAGCTTCTCTGATTAAAGTTAAAATAAAGGCGAAACTACTATACAATAACATGAGCTTAAACAACTTCAAATCTGCTGGTAGCATATTGGTGGGATGTATCAATTGTATGAAAGTAAATTTAGAAAAATAAACAACCCCAATTGTCCATGCAGTCAACACAGCAATCACTACATTCCCAATTAAAAAATTTCTTTTAAAATTGGTTGAATAGAACCATAAAATTAAGATGGTCGCTAAATTAGAAAAATGAACATGTACATATTGTTGAAATGGAAAAGCAATCAATGAAATATACACACCACCCATACTCAAAATTAAATGCCAAAATATCACCCAGCGTCTACTAATATGTGCGCCTACTACCACCATTTTGGGTTTATTGACTTGGTCAATATTGACATCAAAATAATCATTGATAATATACCCAGCTGCTGCAATGCAAATACTAGTCGCTACAATAAAATAAAATGGATAATCAGCGGTCAATGCCAAATTTGGATAAAGTGGCTTGTAGATAAAAAAATGAAATAGCGATTCTGCTAGTAAGATAAAAATTAAATTAGGCCATCTTACTAATCTTAAAAAATGGATTAAGCTTTTCACTGGAGGATTATTTAGCTTGAATATGGTCCACTACATCCCAATGGCCATTTAATTTAAGCACTTTTTCAATCACCTCTCTTGCGCATCCTTCTCCACCTTTTGCAAGGGCTTTGTAACTTGAAATATTTTTAATATCAAAACAGGCATCTGCAGGACATGCAGCAATACCAACAAGCTCCATGGCTTCAAAGTCAGGCATATCGTCTCCCATATAAAGCATCGTTTCCAAAGCCACGCCTTCTGTCATAGAAAGTGTTTCTAATAGTACTTTTTTATCTTTGACTTTCATGTGTACTTCTTCCACTCCTAACTTTTCTAATCTATCTTTTACTTCTTCAGAATAACCTCCAGAAATAATCCAAACCTTATAGCCTTTTTTGATGGCCAATTGAATGGCATAACCGTCTTTAATATTCATCGTACGCACCATCAGACCATCAGGCATCACAATTAATGTGCCGTTGGTTAAAACACCATCTACATCAAATACAAAACAGGTTATTTTTTCTAAGGCAGTAAGCAAAGCAATTATTTTTTTTGGTTATCACGCCATTCATAGACCCAAGCACTTTGAATCATCTCCAAATGACCTTCACTAGATTCCTCTTTTTTACCTTCAAAATGAGGCAAGGTTAAAATCCACTCTAAAAGATCGGTGAAACGAACTCTGTAGATTTTTGACTCAGTAAAATCATCCCCAAATTTTTCATACAATTTTTGGGCAATATCTTCGTGGTCATTCCAGTGAATGGGCGGTTCAAATTGATTCATACTATTATTATATCTTTAAAATTATTCTCCTAAAAATTGTGTTTGATCTGGTAAGGTAACTTCTATTGCACCAGTTCCAGCTTTCAATTCACATTGACAACCGAGTCTTGACTCAATTCTTGGAATTAACGCTCGGTCAATAAAATCTTCTTCCCTATCGGACAATTCAGCTAAATGCTCCATCCCTTGTTTTACATATAAATGACAAGTACTACATGCACACACTGCACCACAATTATGGTGTAATTCTATTCCTGCATCCAAAAGCACTTCTAATAAACTTTGATCGGCAGCTACATTTTCAATGGTGACTGCTTCTAAACCTTTTTGCTCGAAATTGATTTTTAATGAATACATAAATGGTCGTTACTATTTTTGCAAAAATAGCTTTAAAGGGCCAATGGGTAAAGCACAATGCCCGTTTTATTTGTCGAAATACAAAAAAAATAAGCAGGAGCAGTTGGCGTGGGCTATCTTTGCGTTCAAATTGAAAAACAAATGGCACCAGCTGGCTTTTCTGAAAGAATTTACCTACAATATTTAAGGACGAAATTCAAGACCATTAGTAAATTGGCACCAATAACTGCGGGCAGGATGGCTTTCGACCTTTTTTGCACCCCCTATCCTAAATACAAAAAACGAAAAGCCCCCGCTATTTTCCACCATGCAATAAAGCGAAAAGTGGTTTTGACGGATCAAACCAAAATTCATGGGTTTGAATGGTTACCCAGTAAACCAAATGACCAAACAGTATT
>CAMBDE010000082.1 GCA_945865295.1 Chitinophaga pinensis
ATATCATTCCAGTCAAATCTTAACTTACCTGACATTTGTGCAAATTCCCATCCAACTAATCCTATGACCGAAATTAAATTTGAGGATAAGTGTCTCTTTTTAAAAAACCAATTATCCGAGTTCTTCTTTTTGAATACGTATGGAATAGTTAGAACAAATAATGCTGGTATTCCAATTGCAGGGAAGAAGTTAGGCGCAACACCTAAAAGATATTTGATTATTGAATTATCGCCGCTATAATTAGGGCGAATATTATCTTGAATTTGGTTGAAGGCGGTAAAACAAAGGGCAAATATCAAAAACCAATAATATTCTAATTTGAATTTCATTTTTTTGTGATTATTTGACAAAAATAACAAAAAGATGCAACTAGCCTAACTCACTTACGGACAAAGAAAAAGCCATCATTTCTGATGGCTTGTCCAGTGTGGATCCCCTTTTCGACGAAAGATGCAACTATAATGCGATGATTGAGTATGTGACTATCAGGAGATTAAAGGTTTGAACTTCGTGTCAAATTGCAGGAAGTTGGTTCTTAAAATATTTTAATTATCAATAAATTTTTCTCTCAACTCTTTAGTTGGAATCATACAATTTTCTTTTTTGCCAAACAACTTATACCGATTGTTAGAAAATTTCTTATAAAAAAAATCTCTTACTTTTTTAGGGAATATTCTAAAAAATAAAAGTACTCTTGGAAACCCCTGAAGCATTTTTATGATTTCTAATATTGCAGTAGATTCGGTATATACCTCATTAGAGTTTTTGATAAAAATTAATGTATTCAAATTATCCTCTTCCATTTTCAGAGATTTTAGTGTTTTTTTTCCAAAATCACTCTGCAATGATGAAAATTTTAATTTATTAGCCTTATCATATTTGATAATCTGTAAAACAGTAGAGTTACAGAAATTACAAATGCCATCAAATAATACAATATTCATTTATCTTACTCTTTTCAAAACAATCTTACTCGAATCCGTTTTAATTATCATCTCGTTTCCCCTTATATTGTATGTCCCAGAAATTATTGTTGACATTTTACTTATATCAGGATTTAATACACTATTGGCGTTTTCATCCTCAATTGAATTTAAATACTCTTTCTTTGGAGTTCGAAGAACTATACTATCTGATGTAAAAGAGTAAAATCCATTTACAACTTTCTGTAAATTTGCATCTCCCTTGATTTTAAATGTATTGGCAACCTCAAAATTGTAGTACTTAAAGTTTGATAAAGTATCCGTGTTTTGCCAAGTACCATAAAACTGATTTTTGGCCATAAACTTAGATTTAAGAGTTGAAAGCCCAAAGAATATTCCAAGGAATACAATTGGTATATAAACCCATTTCAAAAATTTAATTTTATTTATCCAATTGGGTCTATCAGCATCCTGAAACAATGGTGCTTCAGTTAAAAAGTATTTAAGAAACACCTTATATTCAGATAAGAAAACAAATAATGCCATTAAGGTCAATAAGGTAGCCATACCTTTTGCCCCGTCTATATCATATGCATAATCGACTAATAGAATATTTACCATAAATGATAAGTACAGTACAATCCCAACTCTTGTTGTTCTTCTAAAAAATAACAATAGAGAACTTGCAATTTGCGATACTGCAATAAAAACACCGTACCAAAATGAGTACCCGTAATAATACCAAGTTAATTCAAACCCGGTTAAAGATCCTATTGGCTGGTCATAGACAGAAGGCTGAGTAGTAAATTGAGTCCCCAAAATCTTTGCAAAAGCATAAGATAAAATCACTGTAGCCAGAAAATATCGGCAAATTGTGTGTAAATAAAAATGTATGTTTTTAAAGTTCATAATAATTGTTTTTATTTGAATTTATTTTCAAAATTATACCAAAGGGTAATATGGGCAAGTAAAGAAAGAAAGAAATAATTGATTGATGGATTATTTCGATGACTAATGGATTTATCAAAAAGATGCAACTAGCCTAACTCACTGATAGACAAAGAAAAAGCCATCATTGCTGATGGCTTGTCCAGTGTGGCTCCCATTTCTGAGCTTGAACTAAGAAATGACAAAAACCTCACGCAAAACCTCACGCAAACCTCACGCAGAAACAAAAAAGGACCCACGATTTAACGTAAGTCCTTGATTTTCATGTAGCGAGAACGAGATTTGAACTCGTGACCTCAGGGTTATGAAGATTTTTTAAGAAAATCAAGGCGTTGATTTATAGTCAGTTATGTTTTGACAAAACCGAAATCAACCGATTTTGAGCGATTTCAGGGGGTGTTTTCCTCACGCAGAGGGTATATCTTAAATTTAGAATTTAGCACTAAGAGATAAAAAGAATGTACGACCATCCGCAGGTAATGCACCTGGCCCAGGGTAACCACCCGATCTTCTTGTGAAATACCTTATATCCCCTACATTATTCAGTCCTCCTTTTATATTTAAAGTTCTAGAAAACTTATAGGATGCAGTTAAATCAATGATTGAATAAGATGGAATGATGCCTGTATTGCCGTTTGCTGATGGAATAATGGTATTATTGGCATCGCTAAATGCAACACCAACATGACTTAACTGTGTGGTTACTAATAAACCTTTATAGCCAAAACTAATCCCAGACCTTAGAATGTCTTGTGGGGCATTTTCTACTTTTTTACCTTTCGTATTCGCATCTTGATGGTTATCACTATATCTAGCATCAGTATAGGCATAAGAGTTAAATAAAATTAAGTCTGTATACTTACTATTCGTAAAAGCCCTAACAGGATTAAACTCAATATAAGTCTCCAAGCCTTTACTTGTGCTTGCACCTACATTAGTAATAAGTCTGTATTTATTGCCTGATGGTGTGATCGTGCCTATACGATTGTTGTATTGTAAATAAAATCCACTGATATCAAACTGAAGATAATTTTTCACTTTCCCTCTATAACCTAAATCGATATTATAACCTTTAGCGTCTTTTAAATCTGGGTCAACCAAATCGGTTGTTGGGGGTGCTTGTAGATTTGCAAATTGAATGGGTCTGTACGCCTGAGAAAAATTTGCATACAATTCGGTGTTCCTTGTTAAATGATACTCTGAACCAATTCCACCCAAAATAAAACTTCTGTTTCTTGTAATACTTTGAAGGTTAATAGACGCGCCAGTTGAGTTAAATCCATTGCTTTCGGATGCTGCACCTTCTAGCCATTCATACCTGATACCTGGAATAAAATAGAGTTTTTCAGAAACTCTAAAAATATTTTCAATAAATGCAGCAGCATTATTTGATTTAAAACGAATGTCTCTTGGATATAGTCCTTCGATACTTTCATCATAGTTTGATTTAGTAGTTCCTTTTCCTTCTGCTAACCTGTGGGTGTTGCCTGTGTAAAGTCTGATGCCAGCTGAAATGGTATTTTTCACTTTCCCAGTAGTATAATCAGTGATGATTCTACTCTCAAGTCCATAATTTCTATATTGATCTATATTAACAAGCCGATTGTTAAATTGGTTTGTTAATGCATTGATACTATCATTCACATTAATAGGTTGTAAGAATCCAACACTATTTCGGTCGCCGATGGTTCCGAAAATTTTTGTATTCCAACGACTATGGTCATTGATTTCAAATTGAATTGCGATTGCCGGTGTGGTCCATTTGATATCCATCCAATTCCTGCTCCTAAAACTTTGTTGTGCATATTGTTTAATCTGAGCATCTGTTAAACCTCCAGGCTGTTGACTTCTAGTATGAGAATGCATTAACTCGAAACTAAGTGAAAGTTGCTTGGTGAAATGATAAGTAATAGAACCAAATCCAGCTTTTGAAAAAAATTGACTATTATTTCTCCAGCCTTCACCATTTCTTTGATCATAAAATGAATAATAGTTGACTTTCCCATTTTTACCGCCAATAGCATTGTAACTATTTAATAAACCATTGCTTCCAATAGTTTGTTGGGTTTCGAATTCAAATGGTTGATTCATTTCACTTCCATTTTTCAAGATATAGTTCACCATTCCACCAAATTGTGGCCCATATTGAAGTGCACCTTGTCCTCTCACAATCTCAATTCTTTGAACTGATTGAAGTTGGGGATTGTAATAAGCCTCTGGATACCCAAATGGATCTGCAGCGATATCGTAACCATTTTGTCTGACATTAAACTCCCAACTTCTATTAGGACTCAAACCTCTAGCAGCTATACCAATTTGTATTCCACTTGGGTCACTTTCCCAGATATGAATACCTGGTACTTTTGCCAATACTTGACGCATGGTATTATTTGATATATTGCCCTGTACATTTTCAAGTACGATCAAAGTATTTTTCTTTCCTGCATAGATATTGGTGCCTACAATTTCAGGTAATTGTTGATAATCGCTTTTACTATTTCGGCCAATAATGGTCACATCTTTTAAATTGTGCCAATGCGTACTATCTTTTTGAACTTTGATCGTTTGAGCCTTTATATTTTGATTCAAGCTCACTGTTATAATAAATAGTAAAACATTTTTTTGTTTAAAAAATTTCATGCCGCAAAGCTAGATTCCTGATTTTCTTAAAAATTATGTATTTGGGAATTGATTTTATGAAATAAGGAAAAATATAGAACAATTGAACTTAACTAACAAAACACAAATTATTAGAAGCAAATAATCTTAGTAAGTTTTCTTTCAAATGTTTGACTTTAATCAAAAATCTCACGCAAAACCTCACGCAAACCTCAGGCAGAAACAACAAAGGACCCACGATTTAACGTAAGTCCTTGATTTTCATGTAGCGAGACCGGGATTTGAACCCGGGACCTCAGGGTTATGAAGATTTTTTGAGAAAATGAAAGCGTTGATTTGTAGTGAGTTATGTTTTAGCAAAACCGAAAACAACCGATTTTAACCGATTTCAGGGGGTATTTTCCTCACGCAGAGCAGGGGATAAACATATTTGAATGAAAAATAATTTACTTTTTTAATACACTTATAAATCTTTGTGGTTGTATGACTCCAGCATTATAATTAACATTAAGAGATTGATCGGAATCTTTTTTTGAATCATTAGCAGTTTCTAATACCTCAAGTGAACTTTCTATTTCATTCTTTTCTTCAGTTGATAATTGATTTTTCTTGAACAATTCTATGATTTTAGGCAATGAATCATCTGTACTAAGTTTTTTATTTAAATCAATTTCATTTAAAATTGTTTTAATTTTATTAATAATTATAGTTTTGGGTACAGTAATTAAACATTCTAAATCTGTAGTTTCATCATTTTCAAAACGGCAAGTATATATATTTCCAATAACTTCACAATTTTGTTTTGCATGTACTTTTCCAGTACAAAAGATAGTACCTTTTACTTTTCCTGACAAATCTAGATTGGAACAAATTATATCACCTTCAAAGATAGAACCTGGTTCTATAGTTACTTTGTTTTTTGATAATAAAACTCCATTAAATTTACTTTCAATATTAATTGAATGATACGTTTTAAAATTTCCCTCTATAAAAAGTTCAGATGGTAGTTTTATGATTATTTCGTTTTCGTTTTGCATATTTAATATTTATATTATTTTTTATAGAAAAAATTCTATAATGAAATTTAGTTAAAAAATGTTACTTGAATATTTAGCAAATATTATTGAATTGTTAAGAAAATATTATATATTAAATAACTAATATATTGAACCTAGATTTAAAAAAAGGGAATGTAGAAACATTCCCCGTTTGACTAACATCTATGAGACCCCTTTATTTGGGTAATTTACTAACCCAGTTTAAACCACCCTTCAAATAATTTTTCGCCACTTAATTGAAATTCAGCTTGATCTATAATTTCATTATCTACTTTCTTGATTAATTTTAAATATCTTCCTTCCTTTAGATTTTGATTATTAACAAAAACACTAAAACTAACCTCTCCAAGTTCTCTAAAATACAGTTCCTTCGTCCATTTTGATCCACTAAATTCTTTAATCCAGGGTCTACCATTTTCATCTTTGTATTTAACCTGACCAAATGTTTCAAAACTTATTTCAACAATAAGTTCAACTTTAATCAATGGTAGCGTATCCATTATCCTATTATTTGGAAATAGATTATAAATATCTTTCACAGAAATGGTTCGGGAGGCCATTTTTAATTTATTAATTCAGTAGTAAATTAGAAAAGAAGTATAACTAGAATATTAATTTTAAATTATTTAAATGTGATTTTTGTGTGCATAGAAACAATTCTATTTAAAAGTTAAAACCTCACGCAAACCTCACGCAAACCTCACGCAGAAACAACAAAGGACCCACGATTTAACGTAAGTCCTTGATTTTCATGTAGCGAGACCGGGATTTGAACCCGGGACCTCAGGGTTATGAAGATTTTTTGAGAAAATGAAAGCGTTGATTTGTAAGGTGTTATGTTTTCACAAAACGGAAAACGACCTATTTCAGTCGATTTCAGGGGGTGTTTTCCTCACGCAGCGTTATTCTTACAAATTACTTCTTGATTAACTCAAAATAAGAGACTTCAAATCTGTCCTTAACGACGTTTCCTTGGACTTTTGCTTTCTTAATGGCGTTGCAAAAACCTTCTTTATCATGTGCATCGCCATGATCCTCTAAACCAGTTCCGTCTACAAAGT
>CAMBDE010000083.1 GCA_945865295.1 Chitinophaga pinensis
CGTTCATGGTGCTTTGAATGGCACCAGCCACTTGTTTCTGTCTTTTTCCCTCTTCCATAATCAAAGTCGTTGATTCGCTGTAAAATTAGTTACTTTGCTCATTATTCTGAGGGAATAGTTTTAATTATGAAGAAATTTTTTCGCATAGTAAGTTATATCAAGGAATACAAGACCTATATGGGCTGGTATGGTCTATTTATCTTGCTATCTATTCTTTTCAGCTTGTTTTCTTTAGGTATGTTAACCCCATTCCTTGACCTGATCTTTGGAAACAATGCTTTTGCAAGTTTTACACCTGTATCGGTTACAGATAGTTCCAACCTCAAAGACCTTATTTATCAATTTTTACAAGATACTATCAAGGTCAATGGTAAAGCATACGCATTGGGATGGATTTGTGTATTTATTATTGTATCCATCTTTTTCAAGAATTTATTTTTATACCTCGCATTTTATTTTTTGGCACCTATCCGAAATATGGTGACTAAGAAATATTCCAAGCTATTGTATGATAAAATTTTACAATTGCCCGTTGGCTTTTTTACTGAGAAAAGAAAGGGTGATATTTTAAGTAGGGCTTCAAACGATATTGCTGAATTGGAAAGCTCCGTGATTAGTGCATTAGAGGGATTGATTAAAGAACCATTGACGATTATTGGAATTTTAATATTCCTATTTTTAATCAGTGCTAAACTTACCTTATTTGTTTTCATTCTATTGCCTTTAGCTGGATTTATTGTAGGGCGCATAGGTCGTAGTTTAAAAAAGCATACGAATAAAGCACAAGTTAAATGGGGAGAGATTTTATCTCAGATGGAAGAAACCTTATCTGGATTGAGAATCATAAAGGCCTTTAATGCAGAAGGAAAAGTGAAAGGTCAATTTTACGGATTGGTTGAAGATATTTTTAATTTAAAGAATCGACTTTTATACCGTCGTGACTTAGCCTCACCTGTTTCTGAATTTTTAGGTGTCTCCATTTTATGTGGTGTACTTTGGTTTGGTGGTAAGCTTGTTTTAAATGGCGAAATATTGTCTCCAGGTTCATTCATTACCTATGTCGCTTTATTTTCACAAATCATCAACCCGGCAAAAACCTTATCCCAGGCTATTTATAACGTCAACAGAGGTACAGCTACACTAGATAGATTGAATGAAATATTAGAAGCACCTAATACAGTAGAAGAAGTCTCTAACCCTATTTTAATAGATGGATTTAAAGACAGTATTCATTTTGACAATGTTGGATTTGCTTACCATGATACAAGCATTTTGAATGCGATTCAATTGACCATCAAAAAAGGAAGTTCAGTTGCTTTGGTAGGTTCTTCTGGTGCAGGCAAAAGTACACTCGCAGATTTAGTGCCAAGATTCCATGATGTGTCTTCGGGTAATTTGTACATTGATGGAAAAAATATTAAAAATTATAGTTTACATAGCTTAAGACAACTCATCAGTATTGTCACGCAAGAGCCCATCTTATTCAATGATACCATCGCAGCCAATATTGCATTAGGCAAACCAGAAGCAACGATGGAGGAAATTATTGATGCAGCTAAGATTGCGAATGCGTATGATTTTATCATCAAAAAAGAAGGTGGATTCGAATCTATAATTGGAGACAGAGGCAGTAAATTAAGTGGAGGCGAACGCCAACGTTTAACCATCGCAAGGGCAGTGCTTAAAAATCCTCCCATCTTAATTTTAGACGAAGCAACTTCTGCTTTAGATACAGAAAGCGAAAGACTAGTGCAGGACGCCATTAACAATATGATGCAAAACAGAACCTCTATTGTGATTGCACATAGATTATCAACTATCCGCCACGCAGACGAAATCATCGTCTTACAAAAAGGGGAAATCGTAGAAAGAGGCAACCACGAAACCTTACTGGCACAAGGAGGATACTATAAGAAATTAATTGAGATGCAGGAAGTGAAATAAGAAGTTGCGATAGCAACTGATGCATAAAAAATGATTTATTAAAAACTTATTGCAACAAAAAACCCGATCAATGATCGGGTTTTTTAATAGGTCTATTTAGTTCAAGCAATTTGCTTGTAATTATTTATTGGTCGTTGCTATTTTTTACATAACCTAATTTTGCTTCTAAGCTTAAAGTAGCATGAGGCACAGCGCGTAAACGTGCTTTGTCTATCAAGCGACCTGTTACTCTACAAATACCATAAGTTTTGTTTTCGATACGCATGATTGCTTTCTCTAAGTGGTCGATGAAAGTGATCTGACGGCTAGCCATTTGGCCCATTTGCTCTCGCTCCATACTTACACTACCATCTTCCATTGTCATGTATCTTGCATCGTCATTATCTCCACCCATTTCGTCCTTACGGGTGATCAATCCTTGTAAATAAACCAATTCTTTTTTTGCAGCTTCTAATTTCTTTGAAATCAAATCTCTAAACTCTGCTAATTCAGCATCAGAATATTTTACTAATGTATCTGTTGATCTTTCTACTTCTTTTCTTTTTTCCATTGGTACATATCCTGGTTGATAAGGAACACTATTCTTTGCATTGATCTTTGGCACTTTGATATCCTTAATTGGTTCAGCTGCCTTACGCACCGGTTTTACTGGTGGCGTTGGAATCACTGGAACTGGTTTTGCAGGAGGCACATATTTTTCTACAGGCTTTGCAGCCACAACTGGTTTTACTGGTGCTTTTGAAACTGGCTTCGCTGGTGCTTTTACAGGTACCGCTTTTTTTGCAGGAACTACTTTCTTAGCAGGAACAACAACCTTTTTTGCAGGTACCGCTTTTTTAGCTGGTGCTACTTTTTTTGCAGGTGCAGCCTTTTTTGCTGGAACTACTTTCTTAGCAGGAGCTGCTTTTTTAGCAGGTGCAGCCTTTTTAGCTGGAGCTACTTTTTTTGCAGGAGCCGCTTTCTTAGCAGGTGCAGCTTTTTTAGCTGGAACTACTTTCTTTCCCGGAGCTGCCTTTTTTGCAGGCGCTGCTTTTTTAGCTGGCGCTGCCTTTTTTGCAGGAGCCGCTTTTTTTGCAGGCGCTGCTTTTTTAGCTGGAGCCGCTTTTTTAGGTGCTGGTTTTTTTGTAGCCATAATTATCCTTTTTGTCTAACTAAAATCCTTAGTTTTTGGTCATTTATTTCGATATCGACGCCTTCTTCAAGGCTTGACACCCAATCTATTTGGGTTGCCAAAATTTCCCGGCAAATATACTCTGAAAATTCATTAATAGACTCTTTCAAGTGCTGGTTATCCACAATTTGGAGTAAAATCTTGTCTGTGAGCTCAAAATTGGCCTCTTTCCGGATGTTTTGGACCCTATTGACCAATTCTCGAGCATGTCCTTCTTTTAAAAGGGCTTCTGAAAGGCTAATATCCAATGCAACCGTCAAATTGCCCTTTACAGCGACGCTCCAACCTGGGATGTCTTCTGCAATGATATCTACTTCATTGATTAACAATATAATAGGACTTTCTTCGACCAAAATGGTAAGGGTTCCGTTACGCTCCAGTTCAGAAATTTCGTTTTGGCTCAAATCGGCAATAACTGCAGAAGCCTGTTTCATCTTGGTACCCAATTTTGCACCCAATAATTTAAAATTAGGTTTAAGCTTTTTACTAATTACCCCCTCCGTTTCTGTGATGTAATTAATTTCCTTCACATTCACCTCGGCTAGAATCAATTCTTCCATTTGCTCAATGGACAATTTCATAGCTGGGTCTAAAACCGGAATAAGGATTTTTTGTAATGGTTGACGCACTTTGATATTCACTTTTTTACGAATAGATAAAACCAAAGAACAAATATCTTGTGCCAACTGCATTCTTGTTTCTAATGCTGCATCCATTTTAGATGGATCGGCTTTTGGAAAATCAATATGATGAATAGAGGTTGCCTCGAAACGTTTTGTAAGCCCATTTAAGTTTCTGAATAATTGATCACAGAAGAATGGTGCAATAGGTGCCATTAATCTTGCAATGGTTTCAATGCACTCATACAATGTTTGATAGGCATCAATTTTATCTTCGCTATAAGTGCCTTTCCAGAATCTTCTTCTACATAAACGCACATACCAGTTACTTAAATGCTCATCTACAAAGGTCTCAATTGCACGGCCAGCAATGGTTGGCTCAAAGTCATCCATCGCCACTGTTACTGTTTGTACTAAACTATGTAAAGAAGAAATCACCCATCTATCAATCTCTGGACGATCCTTCACTGGTATATAGGCTTGTTCAAATTTGAATCCATCTACATTCGCATACAATACAAAAAACTGGTAGGTATTGTACAATGTGCCAAAGAATTTTCTTTGTACTTCTTGTATACCTGATAAGTCAAATTTTAAATTATCCCAAGGAGAGGCATTGGTCACTAAGTACCATCTTGTCGCATCTGCTCCATAAGTTTCTAAGGTTTCAAATGGATTCACCACATTCCCTAAACGCTTGCTCATCTTATTACCATTCTTATCCAATACCAAGCCATTACTCACAACAGCTTTGTATGCCACCTTGTCAAATAGCAATACACCCAATGCATGTAATGTATAGAACCAGCCTCTGGTTTGGTCTACCCCTTCTGCAATAAAATCTGCTGGGAAAGCCAATCCTTTGTCTACTAAATCTTTGTTTTCAAATGGATAATGCCATTGTGCATAAGGCATTGCACCCGAATCAAACCATACGTCCACTAAGTCTGAAACGCGTTGCATTGGTTTGCCGGTAGGACTTAAAATTTCTATTTGATCCACAAATGGTTTATGCAAATCCACATCCAACTTGCCATCTACAATTTGTAATTGTACATCTTTATTATACCCTTTTTCTTTTGCTGCTATAAATCCTGCAGTCAATTCTGCTATTGAACCAATACAAATTTCTTCTGTTCCGTCTTCTGTTCTCCAAATAGGTAGCGGGGTTCCCCAATAACGGCTACGTGATAAATTCCAATCCACCATATTTTCTAACCAGTTACCAAAACGACCTTCTCCTGTACTCTTTGGTTTCCAGTTGATGGTTTTATTCAACTCCACCATTCTATCTTTTACTGCAGTGGTTTTAATAAACCATGCATCCAATGGATAATATAAAATTGGTTTATCTGTTCTCCAGCAATGCGGATAATTGTGTTCGTATTTCTCTACCTTGAACGCACGATTTTCTTTTTTTAATTTAACCGAGATGTCCACGTTCACATCTTGAAAATCTTTTTCGTCTTTGTAATTCTTAACGAATCTTCCTGCAAATTCTCCTACACCATCAATGAACTTTCCTGCTCTATCCACCAAAGTAATGATGCCTAAATTATTTTTTTGACCCACTTTATAGTCATCTGCACCAAAGGCTGGTGAAGTATGTACAATTCCTGTTCCATCTTCTGTCGTGACAAAGTCACCTACAATAATTTTAAATGGATCGCCTTCTATATTGGCAGGATTATTTGCTTCAAATGGCATCAACTGCTCATAGCGCAATCCGTCTAATTGACTTCCTTTAAATGTGGCCAATTCTTTCCAAGGCACCATTTTATCTCCTTCTGCAAAACTACTCAAGCTCAATCCTTCTTCTTTGAAATACTTTGATACCAGGGCTTTTGCCAGAACTACATTGACAGGCATTGCAGTGTATGGATTGTAAGTTGCTATCAATACATATTCAATATTTGGTCCAACTGTCAAACCTAAATTAGATGGCAAAGTCCAAGGTGTTGTGGTCCAAGCCATATAAAATACTTCCTTAGAAAGCGGATTGGCTGCAGCTGCATCAAAAATAAATTGACTTTCTTTTGTTGCAATTGCTTTAAACATCGCCACCACTGAAGTGTCTTTAACATCCTTATACGTACCTGGTTGATTCAATTCATGTGAGCTCAATCCCGTTCCAGCTGCCGGAGAATAAGGTTGAATGCTAACACTCTGATACAAGTAGCCTTTTTTATACAGGGTGCTTAAGATCCACCACAATGTTTCAATATAATTATTTTCAAATGTGATGTATGGATTGTTTAAGTCCACCCAATACCCCATTTTATTGGTGATATCATCCCACTCTTTTTTATAACGCAATACAGCTTCTCTACATTTTTGATTATAGGCTTCTACTGTGATTGTTTTTCCAATATCTTCTTTAGTAATGCCTAATTCTTTTTCTACACCTAGTTCAACAGGTAAGCCGTGGGTATCCCATCCACCTTTTCGTTTTACTTGAAAGCCTTGCATGGTTTTATAACGACAAACCATATCCTTTAAAGTTCTTGAAATTACATGGTGAATGCCAGGCATACCATTGGCGCTTGGAGGGCCTTCAAAAAACACGAATGGTGTTTTACCTTCTCTTAATTGAACGGATTGTTCAAATGCTTGTTCTTTTTTCCAAGCTGCTAAAATTTCTGCCTCGATGGTAGGCAGATGTAAGCCATTAAATTCTGGATATTGATTACTCATAAAACGCTTGTCC
>CAMBDE010000084.1 GCA_945865295.1 Chitinophaga pinensis
GTAGAGCGTACGGGATTCGAACCCGTATTACCTCCGTGAAAGGGAGGTGACCTAACCCTTAGTCGAACGCTCCATGGTCATCTAGGTTATTAGGGTCGCAAAAATAGGTCTCAAAGCCTTTACTGCCAAACAATTTTGTCATTTTTTTGGTGATTTTTGAAATTAGACCTTCAAGCTGCTTGGCTTCCGCAAAGGTTTGTGTCCATATCAATCTTATAAGGTTTCTCGCAATCCTTGTTAATACAGACGCATCAGTGCGTATTTAAGATATTTTTTTAGTGCTTTTTTTAAAAGGATTGTATCTTTGCATCTCTATTAATAAATAAATCGAATACAATGAGTTCAGTAAAAGTGGCAATCAACGGTTTTGGACGTATCGGACGTTTAGTTTTCCGTCAAATTTACAATACACCAGGGATCGAAGTCGTGGCAATCAACGACCTCACTTCTCCAGCGGTATTAGCTCATTTATTAAAGTACGATAGTGCACAAGGTCGTTTTGATGCCGAAGTAAAATCTACTGAAGATGCAGTGGTGGTAAATGGCCATGCTATAAAGATTTATGCACAAAGAGATCCGGCTCAAATTCCTTGGGGTGCGCATGATGTAGATGTAGTAATTGAGTCTACTGGATTTTTTACAGATAAAGAAAAAGCAGAATTACATATTAAAGCAGGTGCTAAGAGAGTGGTGATTTCTGCTCCAGCAACTGGCGAAATGAAAACAGTGGTATTCAATACCAACCATGAAATTATTGATGGTACTGAAACAGTGATCTCTGGTGCATCTTGCACTACCAACTGTTTAGCGCCAATGGCAAAAGTGTTAGAAGAACAATTTGGTATCGTGACTGGTTTAATGTTAACCGTGCATGCGTATACCAATGACCAAAATACTTTGGACGGACCGCATCCAAAAAATGATTTAAGAAGAGCAAGAGCAGCTGCTGCGAACATCGTTCCTAACACAACAGGTGCTGCAAAAGCAATTGGTTTAGTATTACCAAGCTTAAAAGGTAAATTAGATGGATCAGCACAACGTGTTCCAACCATCACTGGTTCTTTAACTGAATTAACAACGATCTTATCTAAGAAAGTAACTGCCGAAGAAGTGAACGCAGCTATGAAAGCAGCAGCGAATGAATCTTTTGGTTACACCGAAGATGAGATTGTAAGTTCTGATATCATTGGTATCTCTTATGGTTCATTATTTGATGCGACTCAAACTAAAGTGATGACGCAAGGGGATGTACAATTGGTGAAGACAGTAGCTTGGTACGATAACGAAATGAGCTATGTAAGCCAATTAGTGCGTACAGTGAAATATTTCGCGAGCAAAATAAAATAAGTAAATTAAACATATACAATGCCTCCGAAATTCGGGGGCATTTTTATTCAGTTGCTAAGAAGTAGTAAAAAATTATAAACGATTTAAAATATTCAATATGAGCAGTTTTAAAGATTTTTCTTTCGCAGGTAAAAAAGCCCTTGTTCGTGTAGATTTTAATGTGCCCTTAAATGAGCAATTTCAAATAACAGATGACACTCGTATGCGTGCGACTGTAAAAACAATTAATAAGATTTTACAAGACGGCGGTAGTGTTATTTTAATGAGTCATTTAGGTAGACCAAAAGATGGTCCTACCGAAAAATATTCTTTAAAACATGTGGTAGCGCATCTATCTGAATTATTAGGCGGCAAGAATGTGCAGTTTGCAGAGGATTGCATAAGCCAAGTAGCAATAGATAAGGCTGCAGCTTTACATGCAGGGCAGGTCTTGTTATTAGAGAACCTAAGATTTTATAAAGAAGAAGAAAAAGGCGACGCAGCTTTTGCAGAAAAATTAGCAAAACTAGGAGATGTCTATGTGAATGATGCTTTTGGTACAGCACATAGAGCACACGCATCTACAGCCATCATCGCGCAATATTTTACTAAAGAAAATAGAACTTTTGGTTTTTTGATGGAAGCAGAAGTAGTGAGTGCGGAGAAAGTATTGCACGAATCTAAAAAACCTTTTACGGCCATTATTGGTGGCGCGAAAGTGTCGGATAAAATTTTAATTATTGAAAACTTATTAGAGCGCGCTACCGATATCATTATTGGTGGTGGCATGGCTTACACTTTCTTTAAAGCCCAGGGCGGTCAAATTGGAACATCCATTTGTGAAGACGATCGTATGCCGCTTGCTTTAGAAATTTTAGAAAAAGCAAAAGCAAAAGGCGTCAATATTCATTTGCCAATAGATAATATCATCACCACTGCTTTCTCCAATGACACAGAAAGAAAAAATTGTGAAAGCATGTCTATTCCAGATGGTTGGATGGGCTTGGATATTGGCGAAGCTTCAAGAGCAAATTTTAAGGCAGTGATTTTGGCTAGTAAAACCATCTTGTGGAACGGTCCAATGGGGGTGTTTGAAATGTCCAACTACCAGGCAGGAACAAAAGCAATAGCCGAGGCGGTTGCAGAAGCAACTGAAAAAGGCGCTTTTAGTTTAGTAGGAGGTGGCGACAGTGTGTCAGCCGTGAATCAGTTTGGTTTCAATGACAAAGTAAGTTATGTAAGTACAGGCGGTGGCGCTTTATTGGAATATTTTGAAGGTAAAATTCTGCCAGGTATCGCTGCGATTAAGGGATAAATGGTCGTAGTTCAGTTAATTATTTATAAGAACATGTTAATTATAACCCTTTCCGGCTTCGGGAGGGGTTCTTTTTGTCAGGACTTTCCGTCATAAAACAAGTTTGGTACTTGCTTTGCTCTATCTTTATAAACAAATACAAAACTATGTTACGTAAAAATTTAGGACTATTCATTTTTTTAGGAGTACTCGTAATTTTAATAGGCTATGGTTGCAACGGCTATAATGGCTTAGTAAATCAAGACGAGAATGTAAATCAAGCATGGAACAACGTGCAAAGTGATTACCAACGACGCGCGGATTTGATCCCGAACTTGGTGAACACTGTTAAAGGAGAAGCAAATTTTGAGCAAACAACTTTACAGAATGTAATTGCTGCACGTGCAAGCGCTACACAAATGAAAGTGGATGCAAAAGATTTGACGCCAGAAAAATTACAACAGTTTCAAGCGAGTCAAGGTCAATTGTCTCAAGCTTTAGGTCGTTTATTAGTGGTTTCAGAGAACTATCCTAATTTAAGAGCAAATGATGCCTTCCGTGGATTACAGGCTCAATTAGAAGGTACTGAAAACAGAATTAAAGTATCAAGAAATGACTTTAACGCTGCAATTGCTGATTACAACAAAAGAGCAAGATCATTTCCTTTGAATTTATTAGCTGGTATGTTTGGTTTCAAAACCAAAGAAGGATTTAAAGCAGACGAAGGTGCTTCTAAAGCGCCAGAAGTAAAATTCTAAGCTGTTTTAATCTCCAAACTATCAACACTATGTGGAATCCACTGAATCTATTTAAATCCAAAACGGATAACTTATTGAGCGTCTCGGACAAGCAACTGCTTGTCCAGGCGATTCAAGCTGCTGAACAAAATACAAGCGGCGAGATCCGTGTTTTTGTAGAGACAAGTATTCCCAAAAAGCAGGATGCATTAGAACGTGCAACTGAAATATTTTTCAAGAACAAGATGAACGAAACCAAGGACCGCAATGGTGTATTGGTATACGTGGCCGTATCGGACAAGAAATTGGCCATTTATGGCGATCAACAAATTCATGAAAAAGTAGGCGTAGAGTTTTGGTACCAACAAGTGCAAGAAATGACTGGTCATTTTAAACAAGCCAATTATGTAGACGGCATGGTGGGTGTGATAGATGCGGTGGGTCATGCATTAAAAGATCATTTTCCATATGATCGTGTAACGGATGAAAATGAATTATCTGACGAAATCATGATGGGCAAATGAGAAAAATAAAATTATTTGGCGCATTGCCTTTTGTTTTAACGATCCTTTTATTTTTACAGGCAATGCTTTTTGCAAACAATACGTTCGCGCAAAATATCATTGCAAAGCCAAGTCCAGCAACACTTGTGACAGATGTGGCAGGTGTATTATCTCCAGAACAAAAGCAGGCTTTAGAAAATAAATTGGTCGCGATTGATGATAGCAGTTCCAATCAGATAGCAGTAGTCATAATACCAACTTTAGATGGATATCCTAAGGAAGAATATGCTACTAAATTATTTAGAGATTGGGGTATTGGAGGTAAAAAGAACAATGGCATTTTATTATTAATAGCCATCAACGATCGAGAAATCAAGATCGAAGTGGGTTATGGATTAGAAGGTGCCATACCAGATATCACTGCATTAAATATTATCGATAATGATATTAAGCCTGCATTTAAAGCGGGTAATTATTACGAAGGTATTGACCAAGCAACAGACAATATCGCGAAAGCTGCAGTAGGAGAATACAAGGTTGCAAAAGCAAAAAAATCAAAATCAAAATCTAGAGGAAGCGGAGGATTTTTGATTATCTTAATCATCATTTTTTTGGTGTTAAGAAATGGACGTGGTGGCGGTGGATCCAATATTGGCCGCAGCGGATTTAGTGATGTTGCCACAGGCATGTTACTAGGTTCTTTACTAGGTGGCGGTGGTCGCGGCGGCGGCGGATGGGGTGACAGTGGCGGCGGTGGTGGATTTGGCGGCTTTGGTGGTGGAAGCTCCGGTGGTGGTGGTGCAGGCGGTTCTTGGTAAGATAATTCTCCAATTCAATAATAGATGGCAAGGTATTTTATAGAACTTAGTTATGACGGTGCGCTATTTGGTGGATTTCAGATTCAACAAAATATAGCCACTGTTCAAGGAGCACTAGAGAATGCGATGGAAACTTTTTTTAGAACCCCCATCCCATTAACTGGCGCATCTAGGACGGACGCTGGTGTTCATGCGTATCAAAATTTCTTACATTTTGATACTGAATTAGAAATCCTCCCAAAGTATGTTTATAATTTAAATGCAATTTTGCCCAATTCGGTTGTGGTGAAAGGCCTTTATCAAGTTCCAAGCGAAGCACATAGCCGTTTTGATGCCATCAAAAGAGGGTATATCTACAGACTACATCAAAGTAAGGATCCATTTTCAGAGGGTAGATCTTGGTATTATCCATTCCCAATAGATGTAGATCTAATGCAAACAGCCGCGGATTCCTTACTGAATTACACCGATTTTGAGAGTTTTTCCAAGAAAAAGACCCAGGTCAATACCTTTCAATGTGCCATTACAAAGGCCAATTGGACCATTTCTGGTCCTAACATCCAATTCGAGATACACTCCAATCGCTTTTTAAGAGGGATGATCCGTGGTTTAGTGGGCACGATGGTACAATTAGGAAGGGGGCAAATTAGCATCAATGAATGGCATGAAATAGTAGCGTCAAAGGACGAACAAAGGGTCGATTTCTCTACGCCAGCTTGCGGCCTTTATTTATCTCAGATTATCTATCCAGATTTCTTAAAAAAAATTGGGTAAGCAGAATCCTTTCTCCTATTGCGTTTTAGCTCATAACTGATAGATAATGAATGGCTTGAACGAAAAAAAATTCAAAATAGTATACAATATATTTGGCTGGAATTAATATCTCCCTATCTTTGCCGCCCGCTAACCATGAAATATCAATAACGGGAGTTCTCTGAAGCAATTATAAAGCAGCATAAAAGTTCAAAAAAACTTTAAAATTAATCCATCAAAATTTGGTGGCTTAGAAATGAGGCTCTATCTTTGCTCTCCCTCTTAAAAAAAGGGTTAGTTCTTGAAATCATATCGGCCTTATTTTGTTGATTATTTTTAATCGTATTTTAAATAATTATTAAATAAAGTTTGGCTAATAAAAATATTGTGTCTACCTTTGCACCCCGCTATGAATAATGGCGCGCAAAACACACACTAAGATCTTTGAAAGTTTGGAAACAATAGTAACTGATTAATTGAAAAAATCAGGTAAAGGTTATAGCATCAACAGAATTATATCAGACCGTTAATTTCGGATTTATTTGAGATTGATAGTCATGATCAAACAACATTTACAATGGAGAGTTTGATCCTGGCTCAGGATGAACGCTAGCGGCAGGCTTAATACATGCAAGTCGAGGGGCAGCATGAACTAGCAATAGTTTGATGGCGACCGGCAAACGGGTGCGGAACACGTACACAACCTTCCTTTAAGTGGGGAATAGCCCAGAGAAATTTGGATTAATACCCCGTAACACAACGAAGTGGCATCACTTTGTTGTTATAGTTTCGGCGCTTAATGATGGGTGTGCGTATGATTAGATAGTTGGCGAGGTAACGGCTCACCAAGTCTACGATCATTAGCTGATGTGAGAGCATGATCAGCCACACGGGCACTGAGACACGGGCCCGACTCCTACGGGAGGCAGCAGTAAGGAATATTGGTCA
>CAMBDE010000085.1 GCA_945865295.1 Chitinophaga pinensis
ATCATATCTCTAACCACTTCCCATTTCAAGTCCTCATAATACTTACCTGCTAATTTCTTTTGCAAGTCTGTAATTTCAGTACCTAAATGTTCCATGATTTCTTTTTTCAAAGCAGAGAAAGCATCGCTTCGCTCATGTTTTGCAGAA
This sequence comes from Chitinophaga pinensis, assembly GCA_945865295.1. Lineage (GTDB taxonomy): Bacteria > Bacteroidota > Bacteroidia > Chitinophagales > Chitinophagaceae > Sediminibacterium > Sediminibacterium pinensis_A. The sequence continues at coordinate 148 of CAMBDE010000085.1, forward strand.
CCCAATCTTGCGATAGCATCTACTTTTGCTTTTGCATATGCATATACTTTTTCACGGATGGCTTCGTCTTGTTCTGGCTTTTTATAATCACGTAATTCTGTGATACCTACTAATTTTCTTAATTCAGCTTGTGCTTTAATTTGTTTGCGGATGGCTTCGTGTGCAATTTCTAAACACTGTACCAATTCTTCCTCAGAACATTCTTTCGCCTCACCTTCCACCATCATCAAGTTCTTATCTGTAGCAGCAATGATGAATTCTAGTGCACATTTAGCTAATTCAGCTTTAGAAGGATTGATTACAAATTTGCCATCAATTTTTGCAATTCTTACTTCAGAAATAATTTCTTTAATAGGAATATTAGATACCGCTAATGCTGCAGATGCTGCTAAACAAGCTAATGAATCTGGCATCACGTTCTCGTCGCTAGAAATCAATGATATTAAAACTTGCACATCGCACAAGTAATCTTCTGGGAATAAAGGTCTTAATGCACGGTCAATTAAACGACTCGTTAAAATTTCGTAGTCATTTAATCGCGCTTCTCTTTTGAAGAAGGATCCAGGGATACGGCCTGCAGATGCAAACTTCTCTTGGTAGTCTACGCTCAATGGGAAAAAGTCTTGTCCGTCTCTAGGATCTTTATTGGCAACCACAGTTGCTAATAAAATACAATTGCCTTGTCTGATGGTAACAGCTCCGTCTGATTGACGTGCTAATTTACCTGTCTCTATAAAAATTTCTTGACCTGGATTGATCTCGAATTTTACTGATTTTGGTTGTGATAACATTTTTTAAAATTTTGGATTGTGAGAAAGGGCGCTCTTGATTAATTACAAAAAGGATCTAAAAAAATAAACGCTTATAAACAACTAATCCCAACCGTAGTAGTACAGTTGGGACAGCTATTATAAGTTGTTCTTGATTATTTTCTTAAGCCTAATTTTTCAATTAGTGCACGGTAACCAGTAAGGTTATGTTTTTGTAAATAAACCAATAATCGCTTACGCTGACCCACTAATTGCATTAAACCTCTTTGAGTAGAATGGTCTTTGTGGTTGGCCTTTAAATGACCAGAAATGTGCGCGATACGTTGTGTTAATAAAGCAATTTGACCTTCAATTGAACCTGTGTTGGTTGCTTTACCACCAAATTCAGTAAAAATGCTTGCTTTTTTCTCTGTTGTTAAGTTAGACATTGTGGAACTTCTTTTATTGTAGTTAACAATTAACTACGGTTTTGTTTTGTTTATTTCGGCTGCAAAGATAGGGATAAAAGCGTAACTAAATCAATAGTTTAGTCAAATATTTCTACGTTTTTAGGGTATTTGGCCCTATTGAAAACGAATAATTTGTCTTCAAAACTAGCTGCATAGTTGATAGATAGCACTTTAACGTCGGTAATATTGTTGCTTTTATCTAAAATGATGGCATTGGCAAGGGCTGATTTAACCTTGTCAATGACTAATGTGACTTTCTGAAAGCTTTTTTTACGATCTATAGGGAATAGCTCGATGGTAGCGGTATTGTTATTTTGAGCTAATAATTTGAAATTGAAGTCTTTATCATAGTTGCCTGATAATAATTTCTGTGGACTTAATGTTTGTTCGGTTTCAGCTAAACTAGACTTAGAAATGGTGTTTAAACCATCAAAATTAAAGATGGTATTGCCATCACACAGGATCTCTAATTTACCCTCATTTAGGAGGTATTTCTCGCCCTTCATCTTTAATTGGATCATCTTGGTCCCCAATGCCTTCCCTTTGTTGTTTTTAGACACCAATTGGATCTTTACCAGTATCCCATTAGACATTTTCACTTTAACCCCTACTTTGTCCAAAATGGCCTTTGCATTAGGATCTTTCTGGGCTTGTACCTGAAAAGTCATGAGACTCAATAAAAAGATAAAAACTATTCTCATATTAGGTTAATTAGGGGCTTAGGGGGTTCTAATGTTTAGGTTGTCAAAATTAAACAATCCTTGTGGATTATGATAAATTTTGCAAGAAATCATGCAATTCAGCTTCAGATTTGTATAAAACTTCTCTTGGTTTACTGCCCTGACTTGGTCCAACGATACCAGCGGATTCCAACTGATCCATTAACCTTCCTGCTCTATTGTAACCCAATTTCATTCTTCTTTGAATGAAAGATGTTGAACCTACTTGAGCACTGACAATCAATTTAGCAGCGTCTTCAAATAAACTATCTCTGTCTCCAGCATCAAAACCTGATGCCTCTAAATCTTTATCATCTATATATTCAGGTAATAAGAAAGCTTCTGGATAGCCTTTTTGTTCAGCGATAAAATTACAAACACGATCCACTTCTGGGGTATCCACAAAAGCACATTGTAGACGTGTAATTTCTCCATTAAAACTCACCAACATATCTCCTTTACCAATTAACTGCTCGGCGCCTCCAGCGTCTAAAATAGTACGGCTATCAATTTTGCTTGAAACCTTAAATGCAATACGTGCAGGGAAATTTGCTTTGATCGTACCTGTGATGATATTCACAGATGGTCTTTGTGTGGCAATAATTAAGTGAATACCAACGGCTCTTGCTAACTGCGCTAAACGTGCAATAGGCATCTCCACTTCCTTGCCAGCTGTCATAATTAAATCTGCAAACTCATCCACGACCAACACAATGAATGGTAGGTATTGATGTCCTTTTTCTGGATTTAATTTTCTAGATGTAAACTTCTCGTTATACTCTTTAATATTTCTACATCCAGCTTCTTTCAATAAATCGTAACGATTGTCCATCTCGATACAAAGTGCATTCAATGTATTGATGACTTTTTTTGTATCCGTAATAATCGCATCTTCTTCTCCTGGTAATTTAGCTAGGAAATGCTTTTCAATCACACGGTATAAACTCAATTCAACTTTCTTTGGATCTACTAAGACAAACTTTAATTGAGAAGGATGCTTCTTATATAGTAATGAAACCAGGATGGCATTTAATCCAACTGATTTACCCTGACCTGTTGCTCCTGCCATTAATAAGTGTGGCATCGCTGCAAGATCCACAATGAAATTTTCATTATCAATTTTTTTACCAATGGCAATTGGTAATGAATGTTGGCTCGTTTGAAACTTCTCACTTGCCAATAATGTTTTCATGCTCACAATCGACTTTCGAATATTAGGCACTTCAATACCAATCGTGCCTTTACCAGGAATAGGTGCAATGATACGAATACCTAAAGCAGCTAAACTTAAAGCAATATCGTCTTCTAAGTTTTTAATTCTACTAATACGCACACCTGGTGCAGGCACAATCTCATATAAGGTAACTGTTGGGCCAACTGTGGCAGAGATGCGTTGGATAGCGATATCATAATTTTTTAAAGTAGCAATGATCTGATTTTTGTAGGTCTCCAATTCTTCTGGATCTTGTATAATTTTTTCAGAGCCATGTGTCTCTAATAAATTAATATGTGGGTACTTGTAATTTTTTAAATCTAAGGTTACATCATATTTAGTTGTTAAACTTCCAACAGCAGCTACAATTTTTTCCTTAGGTACTTCGTTGATTTCTAAATCTAGGTCTTCTAATAATTCGTCGTCGATATCCAAATCCTCTTCCTCCTCTTCTTCTGCATCGCTATCTAATGGAGTTTTTTTTTCCTCCCCAGGCTCTTCGTTTAAAGATAATTCATCAATAAATAATTTTGGACCTAGTTCCCCAAGTGCCTCGTCTGTCTCTTCTGATTCTGGCATGATGACAGAAATGCCAGAAGGATTCTCTTTTAATGAATTACCGCTTGCAGCTGGAATGATTGCTGCAGGAGGATTGTTTAAATCCCATTCTTGTTTCACCGCTTCTTCTGTATCCTCACTTACAAAATCTGGTGCTTTTTTCTTTGGAATTAAAAAATCAAAATTAGGTACATTAAAACTTGGATTAAATCTCCATATGATATAACTCAATCCTGCAATCAATAAAATGGCCCCCGTACCAAAGCGTCCTACAAATTTAATTAACCAGCTACTACAATATTCCCCTAAAGCGCCTCCCCATGAGAAAGGGGTGTTGGGTGTCAAAAAAGCAAAGCAGGTACTTAAAACCAAAAGACCCAGTAGCACATATCTTACATTACGCCACAAACTAAATATTGGTTTTGTGAAAAATAAATTCACACCCAAAACAAAAAAGAAAGTACAAAATAAATAGGCAGCTAACCCAAATCCGTTGAACATCATTTGATAAGCCACAAAAGCACCAAGGTACCCTAGTAGGTTATTAGCTTTGACATCTTGAATTGAAAATAATTGGGTTCTCCATAATTGCACCATGTCTTGGTCTTCCTGCCAAGTAAATAAATACGACGTGAAAGCAACAAAAAGAAATAAGCTAACCAATAAAGAGACTGCACCCAATATCTTAATTGTGCGTTCGTCTTTGACTACTTCAGACACAACTACATCTGCTTCTTTGTCCGGATTTAAATTCGGGGAATTGACCTTTGGTGTTGATTTGCTTTTAAGCGTATTTGCCATGATGACAAATATAAAAAGAAATTGGCTACATATCTACTTTATTCAACCAAACCACCCTAGCCCAAGTAGCCCAGCCCAACATGAAACAGAGTACCCCGATTGGGGTAATTGGCCCAAGTATAAAAGACCAGCTTGGGTGGATCACAGATAAAAGCGATAGCCCATAAATGGACCCGCTAAATAAACAACAACCCACAATGAAAAAATGCGCTGACCATCCTATCCCCTTATTGGATATATGTATGGTTTGATTTTGTTGGCTATAAATAGATAAGGCGATAAGCGCCAATGCATGGATTAATTGATAACGTACACCTGTCTCATAACTCTGTAATTTCTCTGGGCTCAAAACCGATTTCAGTGCATGTGCACCAAATGCACCAAGCAATACGGCAATGATTGCAAAAGCAATTCCCCAAAGTAAAATTTTACGATGCATGATTTTTTATTAACTTTTTTAACCCTGATTCATTGATCTGATCAGATGCTAAACAGTAATGTGCTTGTTTATAAAAAGGATGCCTTTCAACTAATTTTTGTTCCAAAAAGGCTTTGAGTTCAATGTCTGAAAGATGCGCTATTAAAGGACGATCTGATTTTTCGTTGGCTAATCTTTTTGCCAATACATCTACTGATTCATCCAACCAAATCACCACAGCTTCTTTTTTCATCAAGTCCATGTTCTCCTGAAAACAAGCAGTTCCTCCACCAGTAGCCACTACATATTTTTTCTTCTCTTTAAACCATTTTAAAATGGTAGCCTCCGCTTTTCTAAAATAAGTTTCGCCGTCTTCATCAAAAATTTCAGTAATGGTTTTTTCTTCTTTCATTTCGATCAAAGCATCTAAATCATAGCCTACAGATTTATTCCATTTTGCTATTTGCTTCAACCAATAAGACTTTCCCGAACCCATCATCCCTATCAAAAATATTCGCTCTGCTGCCATAGTTTATGTAAATGCGTTGAATCCTGTAATATCCATTCCAGTAATTAACAAATGAATATCATGTGTTCCTTCATAAGTGATTACACTCTCTAAGTTCATCATATGACGCATCACAGAATATTCTCCTGTGATACCCATTCCTCCTAACATTTGTCTAGCGTCTCTCGCAATATTGGTGGCCATTTCACAATTGTTTCTTTTAGCCATACTAATTTGAGCAGCAGTGGCACGACCTTCGTTCATCAACACGCCCAAACGCCAGGCAAGTAATTGTGCTTTCGTGATTTCAGTCACCATTTCTGCCAATTTCTTTTGTTGTAATTGGAATCCGCCAATTGGTCTACCAAATTGAACGCGCTCCTTACTATATCTTAATGCAGTATCATAACAATCCATCGCAGCACCAATCGTACCCCATGCGATACCAAATCTTGCCTTATTCAAACAACTCAACGGTCCTTTTAATCCTTTGACATTTGGTAAAATATTTTCCTTAGGCACTTTCACATTATCAAAAACTAATTCTCCTGTTGCACTCGCACGCAAACTCCATTTATTATGTGTGGTTGGTGTTGAAAATCCTTCCATTCCTCTTTCAACAATGACGCCTACAATTTCTCCAGCTTCATTCTTAGCCCATACCACTGCAACTTGTGCAAATGGGGAATTGCTGATCCACATTTTTGCACCATTTAAAATAACATGATCCCCTGCATC
>CAMBDE010000086.1 GCA_945865295.1 Chitinophaga pinensis
ACACCTCTTTGAACTGCATCTTGTAAAGCTACTTGGTCTGCTTTAGTTCTTAATGGTGGATACACTTTTAATAAAGTATCATAGGTCGTAAGATCGGTTTCATTAAAATATAAATGGTAGGGGGTGACACTACATGTGAGTGCTAGTCCTGCTTTTTTACCTGCTTCGATTAATGCAATTCCTTTTGCCGTACTTACCCCTGTGATATGTAGTTTTGAATTGGTATATTTTAATAACTCAATGTCTCTTGCAATCATCAATTCTTCGGCAATCGCTGGAATACCTGGAAGTCCAATTTGTGTAGAGGTAATGCCTTCATTCATTAAACCTATACTACCCATGCTTTTATCGATTGGCATCTGTATAACCACCCCATCAAATGTTTTGACATATTGAAGTGCTTTTAAGAAAAGCAAAGTGGATTGAACTGGATAAAGCCCATCACTCAAAGCCACTGCTCCAGCTTGCTGCATATCGATCATCTCCGCTAAATCTTTTCCTTCAATTTTCTTGGATAATGCCCCAATGGGTAAAATATGAATCGGTAAATGTTGTTGCTGTTGAACAATATAATTTACCTGTGTTTTATTATCAATCACAGGCTGCGTATTTGGAACTACAAATACCGTGGTAAAACCACCAGCTTGAGCAGCAGCGGCGCCTGTCATTAAGGTCTCTTTATGTTCAAAGCCTGGATCACAAAAATTGGTGAATGGATCTACCCATCCAGTACTTACAATTGTGCCTGGTATGTCCACAATTTGATCTGCTTTTTCGTCGTAATGATCTTGAATGGAAACTAATACTGCGTCTTGAAGAAGGATATCTTTTACTTGGCCGTTAAATGGCGAATGCTGGTCAGCAATTTTGACTTGCCTGAGAAGAATTGTCATCGAGTCAATGAATTTGATGCAATATACTTTGTTTTTACTAATTGGGGGGATATTTAGGCCTCAATTAGCATGATTTTAGGTGAATTCCTGTATATCATAGGATCGTATTGGATAGATACCAGTTCATCTTATGTATGGGTTTATTGAGTTAACTTCGCACCCATGACTTTTGACCAATTAAATATCAATTCTCCCTTAGCGAGGGCACTAGAAGATTTAGGATATACCCATCCCACAACCATTCAACACCGAGTTTTTCCTGTCGTGATGTCCGGAAGAGATGTTTGTGGTATAGCCCAAACCGGAACCGGTAAAACTTTTGCCTATTTGTTACCTTGTCTTAGACAATGGAAATTCGATAAAAATAAAGATCCACAAATTCTAATTATAGTGCCAACAAGAGAATTGGTGGTGCAGGTGGTGGAGGCCGTTAAGAAATTAACCCCTTATATGAGTGTGATTACAGTGGGTGTATTTGGGGGAGTAAATATTAATACACAGCAAATCGAAGTCGAAAAAGGGGTAGACGTTTTAGTGGCGACGCCAGGAAGATTATTTGATTTAATCATGAATGGAGCGCTTAAAACAAAATATATCAAGAAGGTAGTCATAGATGAAATGGATGAAATGTTGAATCTAGGTTTTAGAAAACAAATCACCAATATTTTAGAACTTGTCCCTGCTAAAAGACAAAATTTATTATTTTCTGCGACCATTACAGAGGATGTAGAAAAATTAATGAATGATTATTTTAATGAACCAGTTAGGGTAGAAGCAGCACCAACAGGAACACCACTCGAGAACATCATTCAAATAGGGTATGATCTACCCAATTTTAATACCAAAGTCAATTTATTAGAACAGTTTTTAAGTGAAGACGAAAGCATGACTAAGGTCTTAATTTTTGCAGCAACAAAAAGTTTAGCTGACCAATTATATGATCAATTGATCGAAAAATTCCCAGATATTGTTGGTGTGATTCACTCCAATAAAGAACAAAATTATCGTTTCAATACAGTCAACCAATTCAAAGCCGGTGTCTTTAAATATATTATCGCAACGGATGTAATGGCCCGTGGTATTGACGTTGCGGAGGTAACACATGTCATTAATTTTGACACACCTGATGTGCCAGAAAATTATATTCATCGTATTGGACGAACTGGACGTGCAGATAAAAAAGGAATTGCTATCACTTTTATCACAAAAAATGAAGCTAAACAAAAACTAGCGATTGAGACCTTGATGAAGCAACCAATACCAATGGAAGCGTTGCCAGCAGATCTTGAAATATCTACTGTGTTAACGGAAGATGAAATTCCAAAAGTGAGGATGAAAATCATTCAAATTAAGTTGCCAAAAAAAGAAGATGTCGGTCCGGCTTTTCATGAGAAATCTGAAAAGAATAAAAAAGTGAATGTGCGTAAGAACTACAAAGAAGCCATGCAGAAAAAATATGGTAAACCAAAAACTAGGGGTGCAAAGAAGTAAAAATAAATAAGCCCTTAAAGAATATAAGGGCTTATTTATTTTAGTCTAATGATTTTTTCGAGGCCACCCATAAACAGTGGCCTCGATTTTATTTATACCCTCATGTAAAAAAAGGGAATTGATTGCTCTAGAATCTTTCTAATCCAGCAAAGAAGAAATTGCCTTCAATTGCTGCGTTCTCATCACTATCACTTCCGTGCACTGCATTTTCACCAATTGATGCTGCAAACTTTTTACGGATTGTACCTTCTTCTGCTTGTGCAGGGTTTGTTGCACCAATTAAGGTTCTGAAATCTGCTACTGCATTGTCTTTTTCTAAGATCGCTGCTACAATCGGGCCACTACTCATAAAATCAACTAATTCTTGGTAAAAAGGTCTTTCCTTATGCACTTCATAAAATGTTCCAGCTTGTGCAGGTGATAAATGAATCCACTTCATGGATTTTATAGAAAATCCTGCTTTGATGATTTGATCTAATATAGCACCAGTATACCCTTTAGAAGTTGCATCTGGCTTAATCATTGTGAATGTTTTGTTGCTCATATCTATTTTTTATATTGTTTCTAATTGTGGGCGCAAAATTACTGAAAAACATCCGATTTATGTTAATTTTGTGGACTTATGCAATCAATTGAACAATTCTATCCATTCTTTCAACAACCTTTTAAAGCCGTTATCACTGCCCATCAGAAACCTGATGGAGATGCAATGGGCTCTAGCTTAGGTTTATACCATTTTTTAATACAATTAGGCCATGATGTCACCGTCGTTTCTCCTACCAATTGGGCACCCTTTTTAGATTGGATGCCTGGGACGGACAAAGTCGTTGATTATGAGAGTAATAGACCTAAAGCAACCGCATTGGTTCAAGCCGCAGACTATATATTTTGTTTAGATTTCAATATACTTCATCGTACCAAAAATATGGAATCGGTGATTAGGGATTCAAAAGCCATTAAAATATTGGTAGATCATCACCAACAACCAGATACACCAAGTTTTGGTTACGGAATCAGTGATGTAAAAATGAGCTCAACCTGTGAAATGATTTATGATATTATAGTTCAATCAGGCCATAGCAATTTGATCAATATTGATATTGCAACGGCATTGTATACTGGTTTAATGACAGATACGGGCTCATTTAGATTCCCATCCACCACTGCCTCTGTGCATAAAATTGTGGCCCATTTGAAAGAAGTAGGGCTTCAACATTCAAAAATTCACGAAAACATCTATGACCAGTCCTCAGAAGGTCGATTAAAGTTTATGGGCAATGCTTTTTTAAATAGAATGTACGTATTTCCTGAATTTCAAACCGCTGTGATGACCATCCCTAAAACGGATATCTATAAATTTGAACTAAAAACAGGGGATACAGAAGGTCTGGTCAACTATCTTTTATCCATTCACGGCATCAAATTTGCCGCTATTGTAATTGATAGGGAAGAGGAAAGAAAATGGAGTTTTAGGAGCAAAGGTAACTTTGATGTTAATATATTTGCAAGAACACATTTTGAGGGTGGAGGCCATGCAAATGCTGCTGGCGGAAGTTCAAAAAAATCTGTTGACGAAACTTTTCAAGATTTTAAAAACATATTAGAAACATATAAATCTCAATTAACACAATTAAACTAAAATGATCAAATCAACATTAAAATTAGTAGCTGCAATTGTATTGTTTGCAAGTTGTAACAGTTACGAAAAAGCACCTTCAGGCATGATGTATAAAATTACACATGGTGATGGCAATCAAAAGAAATTAGAACAAGGCCAGTTTGTTAAAATTAACATTGAATACAAATTAAAAAGTAAGGATACCACATTGAGTTCAACTTTTGGTTTAATTCCATTTTATTTTCCTGTGGATACAGCAAGCTTAGGTAAATACACATTTACTGAAATCTTGATGAAATGTAAGAAAGGTGATAAAATCGAATTCTCTTTAAGCCTTGATACACTTGCTAAATTGGGTGTATTGCAATTAAACGAAATCTTTAAAACAAAAGATATTGTTTTAGGTAAAGCAGAAATTTTAGATGTATTCACTGATGTTACAAAAGTAGATGCGGATTACAAAAAAGAAACAGAAGCAGAAAAGAAAAGAGAAATAGATGTGATTAAAGCATACTTAGCAAAAAATAAAATCACTGCAGTTGAATCTCCAGAAGGAGTATTCGTTGTATTGAAAGAAGCAGGAGATGCTGCTAATAAAGTAGATACAACTAAGATTGCTAGTGTTTATTATAAAGGCTATACCATTGCTGGTGAAACCTTTGATACCAACATCAAACCAAACGATCCTACAGCAAAACCATTTGATGTATATATCGGTACTGGTGCAGTGATCCCAGGTTGGGAAATTGGATTAAAATATTTTGGTAAAGGTGGAAAAGGTACAATTTATGTTCCTGCTATGTTAGCTTATGGCCCTCAAGCAAACGGTGCAATCAAGCCTTATTCTAATTTAGTATTCGATCTTGAAATTCAAGACGTAACAAAAAAATAAGTTGAATTGATTCAACAAAAAAAAGGCCAAATTTTATTTGGCCTTTTTTTATGCATTCATTTTTGCTATAAGTAGAATCGCTTCCTTGGCTTCTTTCACATCATGCACTCTTAAGATATTGGCACCAGCTTGTAATCCAATTGTATTCAACACTGTTGTGCCATTCAGAGCAGCATCTGCATCTACCCCTAATGTTTTATAAATACTAGATTTTCGGGATACCCCTAAAAGGATGGGTAAATCCAAGGAATTTAATTGTGTAAGTGATTTAACAAGCTCAAAATTTTCTTCTATGGTTTTACTAAAACCAAATCCTGGATCAATGATCCATTCTGTCAATCCAATTTCAGCAAATTGCCTTTTTTTAAGCAAAAAATACTCCTTCAAGCTTTCCATGATATTGGTTCTAGATACAACCTCGTGCATGGATCCTGGCCCACCAGTTTGATGCATACCAATATATCCAACCTGATTGGCAACCACCGTAGCAATCATCTTAGGATCAAAATTTCCACAACTTATATCATTGACAATTAAAGCCCCAGCATTGATTGCTGCTTTGGCTACACCAGCATGATAAGTATCAATGGAAATAGGTATTTGAGGTAGTATTGCATGTATCGCTTCAATCATTGGAACTACACGTTCTATTTCAATTGCTTCTGTAATAAGCTCTGCTCCCGGTCTTGTACTTTGTCCTCCAATATCAATGATACTAGCTCCAAAATTGACCATCTCCGTGGCTTTCTGAACCCCTAAATCAATTGCTTCCATTCTGCTACCTTTAAAAAAAGAATCTGGTGTTGCATTCAAAATACCCATCACGATGGGGGTCGTTAAGTCAAGTACCGTATCCTTTAAATGGATTTTAAACATAGTTTTAATTTAAGGGCCTTATTGATTATCTTGCAACTGTTCAAAGATATTAACTAACCGTGTAATTTGTTGTTATTTCATGAGTCAAACTTCTGCACAATATGATCAAGCAATCGC
>CAMBDE010000087.1 GCA_945865295.1 Chitinophaga pinensis
GATTGACATTTGGATAAATCGTTTCCATTTGTGGAATCAACTGATTGCGGATTAAATTTCTGGTATAATCATTTTTCAAATTAGAACTGTCTTCTACAAAGTCCAACCCATTTGCTTTTGCAAAATCTTTAATATTGGCTTTACTAAATGGTAGTAATGGTCTAATTAAATCGATATGATCTCTGGCGAGTGGATTTTGCTGATGTGTTCTAATAGCTGGGATCCCAGTCAAGCCATGTAATCCTGTGCCCCTAAAAAATTGCATGAGCACCGTCTCCACTTGGTCATCTGCATGATGCGCTGTTAGCAAGACCAGCTTGCTGTTAGGTTGAACATCCATTTCCTTGATTAAACTTTCAAACCAAGCATACCTAATTTCCCTAGCAGCTTGTTGGATGCCCATTTTATATTGTTCCGCAAAAGCCAATGTATCAAATCGTTTTGTCAAAAAAGACATCCCCATCTTTGTTGCAAATGCTTGCACAAAAATTTCGTCTCGATTGCTTTCTGCTCCTCTTAATTGAAAATTAGCGTGTGCGATCGAACAATTCGCACCCATTTGTTGCATCAAAGCGGCAAGCACAATACTATCCACGCCGCCACTCACTGCAATGATAAAATGCGTATTGTGGGTAGTGATACCTGGAAAAGTAGTTGCCCAATGGCTTTTAAATTGTTCCAAGTCCAATAACATCATTGTTGTTTGAATTATTTCTTTTGCTCTTTGGCCCAAGTATCTTTAAGGGTCACTGTTCTATTGAATACCAACTTGTCTTTTGTGCTATTGGTATCCTGATAAAAATAACCCTTTCTTAAAAATTGGAAACGCGCTTCTAATGCATCATTCAACAATGCAGGTTCACCCCATGCAGTGGTTACGGTATGCAATGAATGTGGATTGATATAGGACTTAAAATCACCTTCTGCACTGCTTGGGTCTTCTACATTGAATAAACGATCATACTCATTTAATTCCACCGGAATCGCATGCTTAGCGCTTACCCAATGTAAGGTGCCTTTCACATGAATACCCGATGTATCTGAACCTGATTTAGAATTAGGAAAATATTTTGCATACACCGTTGTTACATTTCCGTTAGCATCTTTATCAAAACTTTCGCACTCAACAATATAAGCACTCTTTAATCTCACTGATAATCCTGGGCCTAATCTAAAATATTTTTTAGTTGGTTCTTCCATAAAATCATCCGCTTGAATCCATAATTCTTTACTAAAAGGAACTGGTCTTGAGCCTCCATTAGGATCTTCTGGATTGTTTTCTGAATCTAATATTTCTTCGGCTTGTTCATAGTTGGTAATCACCAATTTAATAGGGTCAGTCACCACCATTCTTCTTTGTGCGATTTTATTTAAATGCTCACGGACACAAAACTCTAGTAAGCTAAAGTCAATGATATTTTCTCTTTTGGCTACACCAATACGATCACAGAAATCACGAATACTTTCTGCAGTATACCCTCTTCTGCGCATACCACTGATGGTTGGCATTCTTGGATCATCCCAACTTTGTACATGCCCTTCTTGCACCAACTGTAATAATTTACGCTTACTCATGACCGTATAGGTCATATTTAAACGCGCCATTTCATATTGATGCGATTGGAAAATACCTAATTGTTCGATACACCAATCATATAAAGCCCTGTGTGGGATAAATTCAAGTGTACAAATTGAATGGGTGATATTTTCGATGGAATCGCTTTGTCCGTGGGCAAAATCATACATTGGATAAATACACCATTGATCTCCTGTGCGGTGATGATGTGCTTTTTTAATGCGATATAACAAAGGATCACGCATATGCATATTTGGACTTGCTAAATCAATTTTAGCACGCAATACTTTTTCGCCATCATTGTACTTCCCTGCTTTCATTTCCGCAAACAAGGTTAAGTTCTCTTGAATGCTTCTTTCTCTGAATGCATTTCCGGTTCCAGGCTCGGTAGGTGTGCCTTTTTGTTGCGCAATTGCTTCGGCAGTGCTATCATCCACATATGCCAATCCTTTCTCGATTAATTGTACAGCAAAAGCATACAATTGATCAAAATAATCGGAGGCGTAACATTCTTTGATCCAATTGAAACCTAACCATTTTAAATCGGCTTTGATACTATCTACATATTCAGTTTCTTCAGTCACTGGGTTGGTATCATCAAATCTTAAATTCGTCGCACCTTCAAAAGTTTCAGCCAGCCCAAAATTTAAACAAATACTTTTTGCATGACCAATATGTAAATAACCATTTGGTTCTGGAGGGAACCTAGTCAATATACTTTTATGTTTCCCAGTTGCAAGGTCTTGGGAAATAATTTCTTCAATAAAATTTAAACTTTTTTCGTCGCTCATAGGATAGTATCTATTCGAGTAAAGGTACAAAAACCTGCCCCAAAAACCTATCCCATTTTAGTATTGTAAATTATCCCTTCGTACCGTATACTTTTTGTACTTCTAAGACCAATTTTTCAATCTCTTGGTCATCCCCATTTGGGCTATAGGGTTGCTTTAAACTACTTCCAAATACAAATGCAACTGTTTGCCATAAACCAGCATTCAATCCCCCCTTATATTCCTTGATTAATTGGTAACAATTATTCCCAGTTTCTCGATTGATTAACTTCATAAGGACCTTGCCTTGATACACAGATAAATTGGTGACCTTATCTGCAAAATCCCTTTTCAATTCTTTTTCTCTAGACTTAATAATCTGCTTTCTTAATTTTTCATCTTGAACATTGGCTAATTGTGCGTTCACTGATCGTATGACTTTACTTGCTGTTACAGCATAAGGATAAGTGACATAAACCGCATTGCGCAATCTTGTCCAATTTTTCCAATAATTTTTTAAAGCATTCGTTTGAACAGCAGCCACCATCACTGTAGGCAACCAAGACTGAGGAATGGTATCGCCCTCTGGTGTAATAAAAGCCTCCACCCTTAATGTATCATACTGACTTGTTTGCGCAAAAAGCTGCTTTGGCAAGCTCATTGTCAATACAAATAATAGTATACAAAAGATGGTTCTCATATTCATTGATACACTAATATACAAAAAGTAACCCTATTTTTTAAATCGATAATAAGCCCCCATCATAAACCCAATCGTTGTTACAATGATACCCAGCCATAACAAATTGATCCATGGGAATTCATAGACTTTTAAAGTAATGAGGTTCGTTAAAGCCGTTGACTCCTTCACCCCAATTTCTAAAATGCCTTTTTCTTGGTCAATGACTTTATTAAAACTTAAGACCAAGTTCTGCGCCTTCACCGTATCCACTTTTGAGGTTAGATTCAATCCTTCCAATAAAATACCAGGTTCTGCCACATACTTTAAACCTTCTTTAGAAACCACATTCAATTGTAATCTTAATTCGTTCACACCTGCTGGTCTTTCCCCTGGAGGATTCACATTCACTTTCTCTAGTTTAATATAACCATTGCTATAAAAAATAGAATCACCTACAGTAATATTAACAGGCTTGAAACTTGTGGTATCTTCTTCTGTATGGTCTTGAAAAGAAGTCACGTACACAAAAATATCTTTATGCAAATAATGTTTTGAAGATGGATTGGCAGAGAAGCCTTCCATACCCTTATTGTTTTTTAATACATCTGGATATAAATTAAAAGTCTCACCTGTTTTCTTTTCTTTAAAATTCAATTCAAAAAATCTTTTTCCTAAAGCATCAAATGTATCTCTTACATAAGTCACATTGTATTTGCCCATATCTGTTTCAATGGTCTCAAATAAAGTCAAGTTCTCTCTTGGGTCTCCAACCGGACTGTTTTTCTGGGTGGAGTCTACTCTTAAAGGACTCATCCCTGTTGTGTTGTAGCTTAATGTGGTTTTGTTTGCAGAAGAAATAAATATACCTGTTAGTACCAATCCAAAACCAATATGTCCAATGGATGAACTTGCAGATTTTAATTTTCCTTTTAAGACCACAGACCAATAAGAGATATTCCCAACAATTGCAAAAACAGATGTTACAATAGCAATATAAATAGCACCTAAAAATCCAGCTCCTTTATCGTCATATGCCACTCCAACAAAAACAAAAATGATGATGCTAATGAGTATCGTGATGATCAATGGCCATAGAATTTGCTTTTTAAAATAAGGCATTGGTGTTGTTTTGTATTTCAAAAACTGTCCAATCGCTGTCAAAGCACCAATGATGATGGCCACAAAAATTTGCACCTGATTGTGCGCAAACTCTGGATCTTCTGGTGGCGCAATCGATGTACCAAATAGCTTATTAAACACAGGTGTAGAAGTCTTAAGGATAATCACCACCGCAGAAAGTACAAGCACTAAAGAACCAATCAACATCCAAAATTCCCTGCTATCTATTGCATCTTCCTTTAAAGGCTCTTGCATGTGTTTGTAACGCACAAAATATAAAACAAAGAAAGGAACCACAAAGATGAATAAGAAAAATAACAACTGTCCATTCATCCCTAAATCGGTGAACGCATGTACAGATGTATCACCTAAAATGCCACTTCTAGTTAAGAAAGTTGAATACACAATTAATAAGAAACTAATTCCAAGGAATAAATAAGTGGCTTTTAAACTTGCGCCTGTTTTAGTATAAATCATTGCAGTATGTATCCCTGCAACCAAGGTCAACCATGGCACCAAGGATGCATTCTCCACTGGATCCCATGCCCAATAACCACCAAAGGTTAAACTCTCATAAGCCCAAGCAGCGCCCATCATAATCCCTAAGCCCAATATACCAGCCGAAAAATTCGCCCAAGGCAAAGCTGATTTAACCCAGTTATGCTCTTTCTTTAATAAGCCTGCTACTGCGTAAGCAAATGGCACGATGGTACTTGCAAATCCTAAAAATAAAATAGGTGGATGTATGACCATCCAGTAATTCTGTAATAATGTATTTAAGCCTGTTCCATCTTTTAGTAATTGTACATAATCTGGTCTAGATAAAATAGGCCAGTCCATTTCATGTCTTAATAATATAAATGGACTAGATCCAATTTTCACATCAAACACATACAAGCCAATCACCATGGTGGCAAGCATTAACTGCGCAAAACTAATCACCATCATTACGCCTGCTTCATGTGTTTTGGCTTTCTTAATTAAAATCAACCCCAAGACTGCATGCCAAAAACTCCACAATAAAAAACTTCCTTCCTGCCCTTCCCAAAAACAACTCAATAAATATTCAAATGGTAAATTTTTATCGCTGTGCGTATAGGCATATTTATATTCAAACAAATGATTGTAAATCACATAAAATAATACCACAAAACTTCCAATGACAGTCAAAGCCTCAATCACAAAAGCAGTTCTAGCTAATTTTTTCCAACTCGCTTCCACCACCATTTCTTTTGCATAAAATGCTTTGGCGAAAGAAAATGTAGCTACTAAAGAAGCTACAAAAGATAAGATGGATAAAAAATAACCTATTTGTCCAGGTAACAAATGTTCCCCTATAAACTCAGTTGGCTGCATGTTGTGATGTTGATTAGTTGGTAATGGTTACCGGTTGTTCCTTCATTGCATCTGGATTGTCCTTGTATTTGGATGGACATTTCATAACAATTGAGCTACATTCAAATGCATCTCCTTGAACACGTCCTTTCAATACCAAACGTTCTGACTTTTCCATATCGGTGGGCATGGTATTACGATAAACCACAGCAATTTTACCCCCCAAGCTATCTTCTACATTAAATTTTAATAAATT
>CAMBDE010000088.1 GCA_945865295.1 Chitinophaga pinensis
AAGTATGGGGGAAACCTATAAAATAGAATTCAAGAATGTTGCCAATGAAATATTAGACCAAAAATCTAAAAGCCTTGAAGAAACAAGTACTAAGAATATAAAAACACTTTTAGATCCCCTAAATAAGGATTTAAAGGACTTTAAAGAAAAAGTTGATAAAGTATACAGCGATGAAGCTAGAGAAAGGCATTCTTTAGAAGGACAAGTTAAAAGATTAGTAGATTCTAGCGCTCAGGTAAGTCAACAGGCAGAAAATCTCACCAATGCCTTAAAGGGTAACGTAAAGCAACAAGGTAATTGGGGGGAGATGATTTTGAGTTCCATTTTGGAGAATTCTGGGCTTACGGAGAACCGAGAGTACTTCTTGCAGGAATTTATAAAGGATAAATCAGGGGAGATAATTAAGGACGAAAACGGCAATGGATTACAACCTGACGTTACCATCCATTACCCAGACGAAAGAAAGGTAATTGTCGATTCCAAGGTTTCTTTAGTGGCTTGGGAGCGTTATATTTCAGAAACCGACACAAATGCCCAAAAACAGGCCCTAGAAGCCCATATTAAATCCCTTAAAGCCCATATAGATGGCTTAAGTAAGAAGAACTACCCTAAATATGCAAAAGCCTTAGATCACGTTATTTTGTTCGTACCCATTGAACCGGCATTTTTAGAGGCCGTTAAACAAGATACCGGCTTATGGAAATACGCATATGATAAAAAGGTACTGATTGTTGGGCCTACCAACTTGCTACTTGTCCTAAAAATAGTGGCAGATATATGGCAGATTGAAAAGCAAAGCAAAAATGCCATTGAAATTGCGGAGAAAGCGGGGGAATTGTATGATAAATTATTGGGCTTTGTAGAATCGATGGAAGATGTAGGTGCGGGGCTAAAAAAAGCAAATCAGAATTATGAAAAAGCAATGGGTCAATTATCAACAGGAAAAGGGAATGCTATTAAGAAAGCAGAAGAATTAAAAGGTTTAGGTGCAGATACAAAAAAACAGTTCCCAGAAAGATTAATTGATAACACAGAAATTTTAGGAGAATAAAATTATTTGATTTTGAATAAACTATACCCTTCTTGAACTCTTAAAAACAGTTCATAAAAAGTTTTATTATATTGATTAGTTGCTCCAATTGCAAAATGTTTTCCTACCTGTGCCATTAAGGTTGTACTTATTTCAAACATGAGTGGAGTTGAGGATTTGAAAATATGTCCAGCTCCTAATGTTAATTCACCAAAATAAAAAAGCTAACTTAAATTTACATTTAAATTAGCTTTTTTAACCAAACCAAACATAGGGTGTATTTTGAGGGAGTCAACTAAATTATTCCTCGCTTGTTTTCTTAGTTGCTAAAGATGCAATTACTGATGCAATCAATATTCCTAATACAATCATCAACGAAACTAGCGTGTCTATGTGATAGAAAGGCGCAATAACCATCTTTACTCCAATAAATGTTAATATTATAGCCAATCCATACTTCAATTTTGTAAACATATGTATGAAGTTAGATAGTAAAAAATATATTGATCTTAAACCAAGGATTGCAAAAATATTTGATGTGTATAATATAAAGGGATCATTAGGTGCAATTGAGAAAATTGCAGGTATAGAATCAACAGCAAATAACAAATCAGTAAATTCAATAACTCCTACCACTACTCATAGAGGGGTAGCTAGCTTAATTCCATTTTGAATTGTAAAAAATTTATCTTTGTCAAACTCTTTGCTAACTTTAAATAGTTTGTAAACAAATTTTGCGCCCGGACTTGTACTAAAATCTTTTTCATCATCATCATCATCATCAGCAAACCAAGATTTTATTCCGGCGTACATTAAAAAGCCGCCAAATAATGTCAGAACAATATTTAGATTTACTGTTTTCCCGATAATTGTCATTTCTGGTAAATAAGTTACATTTATTAATCCCACTCCAGTGAAAATAAAAATCGCTCTCATTACGATTGCACCAATTATCCCCCAGAACAAGACTTTATGATGAACCTCTCTTGGAACATTAAAATAATTAAAAACTAATATAAAAACGAACAAATTATCGACTGAAAGGGCCTTTTCAATCCAATATGCAGATTGAAATTGAGAAAATTTCTCAAGTGAAGTTTGGCTATAAACAAATAAACTAAATATCATTGATAAGGAAATCCAAACAATAGTCCATATTGTTGCTTCTTTATTTGTTACAATATGAGATTTTTTATTAAATAATCCCAAATCTATAACTAGCATTGCAATTACAGAAATTGAAAATATGATTAAAACAAGTGGGTGATTTATTATATTGTCCATGTTAATTTTTTATTTGTAAATCATTTACTGATTTACATCGATGAATTTTAAATTTTCTATTTTATCTTCTTTATAATAAACAATTTTATTGTTTTTATTAAGGCCGAGCTTAATTGTAACAACGCATTCTTGTTTTTTATTTTTAGAAGTTCTAAATGCTTCGAAAAAACCTTTAAAGCTTACATAATTTATGCCACCGATACTCTCGTGGTATGTGATTTCAAAGTCTTGTGTAAAAGTAAACCTTGAATCGACAAATTCAGAATAATGACTTTTCATTTCATCATTTATCTCCCAAGGAGTTGTACTCTTTTTAGTAATAAAGTAATCGACTTTCTCTGCGAAAAAATTTGTTGCATCAAATGTCTTATCAGAAATCGATTGAAAATAATTTGTTACTAAGCTTCTTATTTCTGACGAGAAATCATTTAAACGCAATTGAATTCCATCGTAATTATATTTTTCAATTTCACTAAAATCAGAAGTGGCTGCTAAATAATTATTAACTGGATTATACCAATTATAAGACTTGTAGTGTGTTAATTCATTTTCGGATTCAAATATATATCCGTGTCTAGCCAAAATATCATTCTGATATATAATTAAATCTGATAATGTAAGATTATCTAATTGTTCCTTATCCAATTCCCTTACTGATAGAATAGTTGTATAAGCATCGACTGGCACTGTAACAGGATTAGCTATTAAAGTTGTCGTATCTATAGCAGTAGAGGCTGTGTCAGTTGTTATTTCAACTGAATTTGTATTTTTTTTATTTATCTGATAGATTATACCTAGAATAATGAGAACAATAATGATCGAATATATAAATGTCTTATTTGATGATTTTGGAGCGTCATATACAATTTCTTCAACGGGAATTACGGGAGGCTTTGGTGTATCATGAATGAATTTTTTTAGTTCTGGTAATTCACTTGCTTTTGTCCAGTCAATACCATCATAAAAAACAAGCGTGTTTTCATCTACTCGCTGAAGTAATTCATCAAGTTTTATTGGGCCATAAATAACATCATCTTTTGAATAAAAGTATTTACCTAAGTCCCCGCCTTTATTAATTTTAATCGACATCCTTAAAATATTTTTTAAGCAAATTACTTAACCTCTACTCTTCGATTCTTTTTTCTACCTAACTGTGTATCATTTGACGCAATTGGATTTTCTATCCCCATACCCTTTGCAACAATATTTTTTTCTAGAATTCCCTTACTTACTAGATAAGCTTTTAGATTATCTGCTCTTTCTTGAGACAATTTCAAATTTAACTGTAAGTCACCTTCGCTACTAGCATAACCTTCTAAAATAATAACAACATTTGGGTTATTCTTAATCCTTTTTTCTATGTCAGAAAGAATTGAACCATTTACAGATGTTTGGCTTGAAGAACCTCCTTCAAATGAGGCTAAAGTAGAATTAGAGCTCGGAGCTGTAGTAGTATTAGTTGTAGGCTTTTTATTTTCAGCTGGGGCAGCATTATCAACTGGGATTGAACTAACTGGCACATCTGTTTTATCTGAAACAATTTTCTCTTCGTTATTAGAATTTACAGCTTCATTATTTATTGAAGTTGTATCTGGTGTAGCAGAAACCAATGTTTCATTTTGCGAGGCAGGTTTTTTTGTCAGGTACCAAATTCCACCAGCAAGTAGAATAACAATAAATAGGATTAAAGTTAATTTACTTTTGCTTTTTGGCTCATCAGTAGCTTCTACATTGCTATCAGTTACAGGTATTTCTTTTTTTGATAAATTAAACTTTGACTTTTTTTCATCTTCCCCATTATTAGTTTGAGAAGTGCTATCATCTTTTTTTAAATTGAGTGCCATAATAATAATATTTTTATGTAAATAATTCAACTAATTTTCCAAGGCTTCCGACATGTCCTTTGCCAGTAGCTTCAAATTCCCAACTATCATTAACTTTAACGAATCGTCCAAACTCTACGGCATCTTCATTTGAAAATGACTCTTTTAAATTATATCTGAACAACTCTTTTCCAGTTTCATCATCCCAAACCCTTATGTAGCAGTCATTTACCATTCCGAAATTCAAATCCAAAGTTCGTTTGTCTTTCAATGTATCATTTGGATATTTAGTAATTGTTACAGTAATGACAATTTCAGTTATTCCTTCCCAAACTTTATCAAAATATATTCTCATATCCTCGTCATCCGCTCCATCGCTTTCTGTTCCATCAATAGCATCCACAGAACCTAAAACAGAGCCGTCACCAGAATATGGTCTACCCTCTTTTGTTTTTAATTCTGATCCATAAAAAACAACATAATCGTCAGCAGGAACCTTTCCATTAGTCAACAAAAAACAGCTAACGTCTAGGTCAAAATTTGGGCCACCTGGCGTTTCGTTTGGATCCCACCCTAAACCTATTCCTGTAACTTTTAACTTCGGAGCTTCTTTTGCAAGATTAAACTTGCTTCCTTTACTTAAATTTAGTGCCATACATTTTATTTTATTTTAATTTAATTTCAATTTTATATTAAGAGTACAAATTAACTGTAGCTTCAAGGCCACCGCCATAAGCTTGGCCCATTGCTTCAAATTCCCATTCAGAACCGTTTCTGTACATTCTACCAATGATTAAAGAATCGCAATCGCCAAAACTTTCGCTCAATTGATATTGACATATAACTGAATTATTACTACTGTCATAAATTCTTACACTTGCATTTTGTACATTACCAAAATTAAAACCAGCATCCATATTATTGATTGTAATTATAAAGTACAACTGAACAACAGCAGGTGTAACTTGTGATAAATTAACATCAACGGTCTCGTCATCACCTTCACCAGCGCCAGTTCTATTGTCTCCATTATGTCTAACAGAATTGTCGCCACTAACAGAATTGTTGTAAAAGACAAAATAATCTTCTGCTGGTATTTTTCCGTTTTCGCCAAGCATAAAAACAGAAGCATCACAATCAGGCGATTGCCCATTTAAAGTTGTTTGATCCCAACTTAAACCAACTCTAACATTGTTAAGCGCGGGGGCAGTCTTAGTTAAATTAATTCCTTGTTT
>CAMBDE010000089.1 GCA_945865295.1 Chitinophaga pinensis
GTTCATTTTCAGCATACTTCTATGAACCATATCTACCTCATGATAGGCGGCAATATAGGGAACCGTTTGGTCAACTTAGAAAATGCTCGAAATAGCATTGAACAAAGATGTGGCCCCATTCAAAAGCAATCCTCCATCTTTGAAACCGAGGCTTGGGGATTTAAAGATCAGCCAGCATTTTACAACCAAGCCTTATGCATTGAAACTGTATTGAACCCACCAGAATTAATGGCCATGCTTTTAGAAATTGAGGTAGCCATGGGTAGGGAAAGATTGATACCCCTTGGGCCTAGAACCATCGATTTAGACATCATTTATTATAATCAAACAATCATTGAAGCACCTGGATTAACGATTCCCCACCCTAGACTAACAGAACGCAACTTTGTATTGGCGCCTTTGGTGGAGATAGCCCCTGATTTTGTGCATCCGATCCTTCATAAAACGAATGCAGCACTCTACAAAGCCTCCAAAGATGCCTCTGTTGTGCATAAAAAAACCGACCTGTAAAGGATCCAAAACTTATCTTTGATCGCAAGCATTAGAAGCATTATGAAGCATCATTTTATAGCAATTGAGGGGAATATTGGTGCAGGAAAGACTACGCTGTCACAATTACTCGCACAACATTATAATGCAAAACTAGTTCTAGAGGAATTTGCGGATAATCCATTTTTGACTAAGTTTTACGAGAATCCAAAACAATACGCCTTCCCTTTAGAACTGTTCTTTTTAGCAGAACGATTCAAGCAACAACAAGAGATGGTGAAAACCAATGACCTGTTTCAAGATGTAACCGTATCGGATTATATTTTTACAAAATGCTTGCTCTTTGCTAAGGTGAATTTACCCGAGGAAGAATTTAGATTGTATCAAAAAATGTTTGACGTTTTTGTACAACAATTGACCCAGCCGGATATCCTGATTTATTTACATGCACCAGTCAATAAATTACAAGGGAATATTAAAAAAAGGAACAGAAAATTCGAACAATCCATCCCCGACGAATACTTATTTAAATTACAGGAGACCTATACTAGCTATATCAAACAACATAATATCAAAACTATTTTTGTGGATGCCAGTAATGCAGATTTCTTATACAACGAAAAGCATTTTAAAGTCATCACTGACGCACTAGATAAAGACCTAGAAGAAGGACAACATTATTTTACACTTCCCTAGCCACACCCTATCAAATAGTTATGGAACAAAATGCACCACAAATAACCAAAGATCCATTTGCCGCTTTAAGGATCAATGAGTTTAGGAATTTAATGATTGGGCGTTTTTTATTTATCATGGGCTTAAGGATGATGGGCACATTGGTTGGCTGGTGGATTTATGAATTGACCAACGAGCCCTTTGCCATTGGATTGATTGGGTTAGCAGAAGTTATCCCAGCAGTATCTCTTGCTTTATACGCTGGCCATGTGATTGATAAAAGCGAGAAAAGAAAAATTATTTTAACAGGCGTTTCATTTTATTTTCTTTGTGCCATTAGTTTATTGCTTTTGTCTTCCTCCTATGGTAAAGCACAATTAGGCAACCTACAAATCGCCATTGGTATTTATTTTGTCATTTTTTGTACTGGCATCATCCGTTCATTTACCGGCCCTGGCTTTGGCACTTTGGTGGGTGAAATTGTTCCTAAAAATTTATTACAAAATGCGACTACATGGAGTCAAGGCATGTGGCTGAGCGCCTCAGTGGTAGGGCATGCAAGTGTTGGTTTTATGATTGCAGGCTTTGGCATTCATGGTTCTTTAATCTTTGTGGTTTCTTTGGTGGCAATTGGCTTTTTCTTTATTCAAAAAATTAGTGCAAGGCCTCCACACCCAACTGTAGTAGAACAAAAGCCTTTGGAGAGTGTAAAAGAAGGATTGCGTTTTGTATTAAATAGTAAAGAGTTATTAGGTGCCCTATCACTAGACTTATTTGCTGTACTTTTTGGAGGCGCAGTCGCGATGGTGCCCGTTTTTGCAAGAGATATTTTAAAGGTAGGACCCATCGGATTTGGCTGGCTCAATGCAGCAACTGATATTGGCGCTATGCTCATTATCGTACTCATTACTATTTTCCCAGTACAAAGAAAACAAGGTAAAAAATTATTACTTGCAGTGGCTGGCTTTGGTGTCTGCATCATTGTTTTTGCAGTTTCAAAAATATTCTGGATCTCATTTGCAGCATTGTTAATGAGTGGTATTTTGGATGGATTTAGTATGATTGTTCGTGGCACCATTGTTCAACTCAAAACGCCTAGCCATATGCGTGGCCGGGTGATGTCAGTGAATTCAATGTTCATCAATAGCAGTAACGAATTGGGACAATTTGAAAGTGGCTTGGCAGCGAGAGCAATGGGTGTGATTCCTTCGGTGGTATTTGGTGGCGTAATGACCATTTTAGTGGTGTTCACCACTTGGTTTAAAGCACCAAAACTAAAAGAAATGGAATACTAATTATTTTGCAATCAATGCATTCATGACATCATGCACGATAGGACAGAATTCTGCATTTTTCATTGTAATTGGAATGCGTTTGAAAAAAACATCCTCGTCGGTGTAAGGAAACCTTTGACAATCTGTTGGGCGATGATCGTAAATGCCACAAGCATTGTCACTGCCTAAAAAAGGACAAGGCCTTGTTTTAGTAACATAGTCACCTTCTTCATCCATACTTAAATACTGATCTATAAAAGCGGTCTCTTTCATGCCCATGTATTTACTGATTCTTTTAATGTCAGGCATCTTGAATCTTGGGGAATAATTTTTACAACATCTTGCACAATCTAAACAATCGATTTTCTCAAATGCAGCCTCGTGCAAATCTGGCAATTGTTTTAAAATAACGCGCTTATCCACCCTTTTAAGAAAGTTCTGAAATTTTTTAAGCTGCTCAGGGGCAGGCGTATCAAATAAGTGTTCAGTATTTGCTTGCATAATTGATAACAAAAGTAAACTATTTAGGCCTCATCCACAAGCTTTCCCCATTCGAACAAGTTTAGTGACCAATCCCTTTTTAAGGCGGCGCTAAAAGCCTATCTTTGTGGCAATTTTTAACCTTTTCAATTCCGTTGAAATGAATCAGAGTGGCACAGAATTTATCCAAAGACATATTGGCCCAAATCCAGTAGATAGTGCAAAAATGTTAAAGGCAGTTGGTGTTGATAGTTTAGCTGCATTAATCGACAAAATTGTACCAGCAACTATTCGTTTAACAAAACCAATGGAGATTCCAGCAGGATTGACGGAATTTGAAATGTTGCAATCCCTAAAAGCGATCGGCGAAAAAAATATTGTAGCGAAAAATTTTATTGGACAGGGTTATTATGGAACCATTACACCATCTGTCATCCTAAGAAATATATTTGAAAATCCAGGTTGGTATACGCAATACACGCCTTATCAAGCAGAGATTGCACAAGGACGTTTAGAAAGTTTATTGAACTTTCAAACCATGGTGACCGATTTAACTGGAATGGACATTGCGAACGCATCCTTATTAGATGAGTCTACTGCAGCTGCAGAAGCAATGGCGATGATCTTTAACCATATCAATAAGTCAGATGTAATTAGTCAACCTAAATTATTTGTGGACGAAGCTATATTTGCACAAACAAAATCTGTATTACAAACCAGAGCAACGCCAATTGGTGTAGAATTAGTGACTGGAGATTTTAAAACTGCAGCATTAGACAATACTTTCTTTGGCGCGATCCTTCAATATCCAAATGCCAATGGTGCCATCCAAGACTATAGCAGCTTTATAGACCAAGTGCACCAATTAGGGGGCATGGTAATTTTAGTAGCCGACTTACTTGCATTGACTGTATTAAAAAGTCCAGGCGAATTGAACGCAGATGTGGCTGTTGGGAACACACAAAGATTTGGTGTGCCAATGGGATTTGGTGGACCACATGCCGCGTATTTTGCGACAAAAGATGCATTCAAAAGAGGGATGCCAGGTAGATTGATTGGCGCGAGTATTGATGCACAGGGCAATCGTGCATTAAGAATGGCTTTGCAAACAAGAGAACAACATATAAAACGAGAAAAAGCAACTTCTAATATTTGTACTGCACAGGCTTTACTTGCCAACATGGCTGTCATGTATACAGTGTATCATGGACCTGTTGGATTAAAATCCATTGCTTCAAGAGTGCACTCATTTGCACAAGTATTGGTGCAACAATTAGAAAGCTTAGGCATTCAACAAGTGAATGATTTTTATTTCGACACCTTACACCTAACAGGTTTTGATGCAGCTAAATTGAATGAGCTTGGAACTAAGCAAGCTATCAATTTTAATTATTTTGCGAACGGAACAGTGTCCATTAGTATTGACGAAACCACTTCTGCAAAAGATATTCAATTGATTGTAGAATTATTTGAAACATTGACTGGCAAAAAAGCAGCTGCCTTGAATGCAGCAATTAAAAATGCAGCCATCCCTGCACAATTAGTTAGAACAAGCGATTATTTAACACACCCTGTTTTCAATACACATCATAGTGAAACACAAATGATGCGTTATATCAAGCAGTTGGAAAATAAAGACCTTTCTTTAAATACAAGCATGATTAGTCTTGGTAGTTGTACAATGAAACTAAATGCTGCAACAGAAATGATTCCAGTAAGCTGGCCTTGTTTTGGCGGATTACATCCTTTTGCGCCAGCAAGTCAAACCATCGGGTATCAAGAAATTATAAAAGAGTTGAGTGCTTATTTATGTCAAACGACTGGATTCACTGCATGTAGCTTACAACCAAATAGTGGTGCACAGGGTGAGTATGCGGGATTATTAACCATCCGTTCATATCATGCTGCAAGAAATGAAGCGCATAGAAATATTGTATTGATTCCAATTAGTGCACACGGTACCAACCCTGCAAGTGCTGTCATGGCTGGATTTAAAGTGGTGGTAGTGGCTTGTGATGCAGCTGGGAATATTGATGTAGCCGACCTAACAGAAAAAGCAATTCAACATAAAGATCATTTAGGTGCATTGATGGTGACTTACCCATCTACACATGGTGTATTTGAAGAAACCATCATGGATATTTGTAACACGATTCACCAATATGGTGGTATGGTATATATGGATGGCGCTAACATGAATGCACAAGTTGGATTAACAAGTCCAGGAAATATTGGCGCGGATGTTTGTCACTTGAATTTGCATAAAACATTTGC
>CAMBDE010000090.1 GCA_945865295.1 Chitinophaga pinensis
AATTGTTCTTTATCTTCCATAATTGACTATTTGTACTCTACCTCACGCAAATATATTGCCAAAGCAATAAAAGAGCAAAATTGACATAAAAGGGCTTTAAAATGAACAAGTTGTCACTCAATCTGTGCCTATCTTTGACAAATGACAAAGGTTTACCTAAATAAGCGCATTACCCCAAGGATCGCCATGGGGCATCCATGGATTTATAACAACGAAATAGATCGTATTGCTGGCACAGTTGCCCCAGGGGATATTGTAGAAGTCTATTATTTTGACGGTCAATTAGCAGGCCGAGGCTATATCAACCCAGGATCCCAAATCATGATCCGTTTATTGACTCGAAAAAGAGACAATATTGATGCAGCATTTTTTCATCAAAAAATTAGTGAAGCATGGGCCTATCGACAACAATTGGGCTACACCGAAAATTGCAGATTGGTATTTGGGGAAGCAGATGGCTTGCCCGCTTTGATCATAGACAAGTTCAATGATTATTTTGTTTTACAAACTTTATCATTGGGTATTGAACAATGGAAAACAGCCATAGTAGATGCGATCAATGCCATCTTTAAACCAAAGGGAATTTATGAAAGGAACGATGTACCTGTTAGAGAACTAGAAGGACTTGAACAAAAGAAGGATTTTTTATCCGACCCATTCCCTACAGAAATCATCATTCAAGAAAATGGTTTACAATTTTATGTAGATATTGAGCATGGACAAAAAACGGGATATTTTTTAGACCAGCAAGACAATCGTCGCGCTATTCAACATATTGTAAAAGGGGCAGATGTTTTAGGTGCATTTACTTATACAGGTACTTTTGAAATACATGCTGCACATTATGGTGCAAAATCTGTATTAGGTATTGATATTTCTGATAATGCAGTGGCACAAGCCAATAGGAATGCTGCGTTGAACAAATTAGATCATATTGTGAAATTTGAAGCAATGAATGCTTTTGATGTTCTAAAAAACTGGGGCAAAGAAGGCCGAAAATATGATGTGGTGATGTTGGATCCACCTGCTTTTACAAAAAGCAGAAGTAGTATCGAAAAAGCAGTGACTGGATATAAAGAAATTAATTTAAGGGGGATGAAAATGATCAACAATGGAGGCTTTTTAGTCACTTCTAGTTGTACCAATTTAGTAAGTCCAGAATTGTTCCTAGATACGATCTATATGGCCGCAAAAGACGCCAAGAAAAGGATTAGACAAGTTACCTATCAATCACAATCAAGCGACCATCCTATTATTTGGGGAATGGAGAATACGCATTATTTGAAATTCTTGATTGTGGAAGTTTGTGATAAGTAAAGCCTTTACTCGAAATCGATTTAAAAAAACTAGCAAGAACCAAAAAAGGATAACGTAAACGTTATCCTTTTTTAATATCATTAGACAGCTTCGTGTTAATTCAATGAATTCAATGTTGTTTGAATCGCCTCAAAATTAGGTAAGTCACCTGGTGTAGGACAAACTTCTGCATATTGTACCACGCCATTTGCATCAAGCACAAATGCTGCACGCTTACTAACACCTTGCATTTCGAAAGCAGGGAATGTTTCATACAATACATCAAAAGCGGTTGCTGCAGCTTTATTAAAATCACTCAATAAAGGAAAATTTAAATTTTGCTCTTCTTTGAACTTGCCTAAAGCAAATAAAGAATCTACAGAGATACCATATACTTGGGCATTGGTTGAATTGTATGCTGCAATATTGTCTCTTACAGTACAAAGTTCAGTGGTACAAACACCTGTAAAAGCAAGTGGGAAAAATAAAAGCACCACATTCTTTCCTTTAGCGTCTGCTAATTGAACTGGATTTTTATCTGTATCAAATAAAGTAAAATTTGGAGCGTTTTGTCCGATTGAAATTGGCATAGTTGTATATTTTAATAGTTTAACAATTCAAATGTAAAAGTGTTTGACGAAACCTCCATTATTTTAATAAAAATTAATGTTTAATAAGGTCTAATTTTTCCCTTTTCGATAATGCTTCCACAGAATCCATCAACGCTTTCATATCCACAGGATGTTTATCTAGATAAGCCATTGTAGCATAAAATTGTACTCGATCTATTTTATTTAAATTGAATACGCGTTGGTAGTATTGCGCTTTCTCAAGCGATGGCTTTATGGTAGTGTCGGATTGAATTTGTCTTGAAAGGTATTCATCTACCTGCATCAACTGCCATAGCGTTTGCTGCATCGTTTTGATAGGCAAAATAGCCTCCTTTTCTGCTTTCTCAGAACTACATGCCCCAAGCAATAAAAATGCTATACTAATGACCTTTCTCATTCAAAATATGCTTTATACTTATTGATGTTTGTAATATCAATTGCAGATAAGGTTGTCATGAGTTGCTTTTTGGTTGTCCTATCCGCATTCGAAAATAACCCAATTAATTCTGTCACTCTACCTTGCATAAAAATAGAAATAGCCATGGAGTTCACATTGTCCTCGTTTAATTCTTGAAGACTCATGAGCGCATTCAGAATGGCCACTTTAGCCTGTTCTGGCTGTTCTGCCATTTGATCCATCCCTTTTCTATAATAGTTAAAAGTAATTTCATGCAATTTATCAAATCCACTCTTGGTAAGATTATCAATTAAAACAAATCGATTACGTTGTCCGTCATAAGATTTCCATCCATTGATGCCTGATCCATCGGGTGCATTGTACACTACATTTAATGCTTTACTAAAATAAGGTGCACCTCCATTTTTAGAGAATGAATCATAATCTAAGCCTAGTATAATATATACATAATAAGCCAATGTGGCTGTTAAATTTGCTTCTAATGCATCGGTTCTTGCTACATTGTTTTCATTGAATTCAATAGGCTGACCTAGTTGATATTTAAAAGTGAAATTAGCATCCTGCATATTCAATAATGGTGTTGTATAATTGGCACGATAAACTGGCCTATTGGCTACAATACTTAATTTGGCAGTATATACACCTGGAGATACCAGTGATTCAATGGTAATAAAAAAATTACAATCTATTTTTTCTTCTTGTGTAAATATATCTGAAGTCCATTTACGTTGGTTGATAAAATCTTTTAACTGTGATTGAAGTTGCGTAAAAATTTTAGGATCAACTTGATTATCCACTTTATTGGTTTGCAAGCTTACAATGGAAGCAAGCTCCTGCCCTTTCAAATCTTGAAAAGTACAAAAGCACAATAAAATGACCCCCATTTTTTTTAAAAACATGCCTGGTTGTTTTATACCCTAAAATACAAAAACGTCCCGAAACTTCGGGACGTTTTATATAAATACCTTTACAAGTTTAACGGAATAAATCCGCTTCCTCATTTTTACGATGATAGATCTTGTCATCAATGAATTCAGCAGTCGCTAAAATCGCTGGATTTGGCATACGCTCATAAGCTTTAGAGATTTCGATTTGCTCTTTATTCTCATGAATCTCTTCCAAGCTGTCTGTATGGCTTGCAAACTCCTCTAATTTAGAATGTAATTCTTCTCTAATAGAGATATTGATTTGATTCGCTCTTTTTGCAATGATAGAAATGGATTCATACAAATTACCTGTCTTTGCTTTTAAAGCTTTCAAACTTTTTGTTTCTACAACAGAAGGTGTGTTAGCACCCATATGTCTTCTTAATTTACTCATTTTATACTATTTAAATATTGATCAGTTTGTGTCTTTATTTTTTTTGCTTCTATTAACAATGGACTATCGCTATATCTATCTACAAAGTCATTGTATTCAAAAATCACTTTTTCAAAACGCTCTTTTTGTTTATCAATGAAACTATTTTCTGCAAACTTATAATAGGATTTCAAAGTCAATAACTTGTATCTATCAGCTTGTTTAGAGTCAGGAAAATAATCTGATAATAAACCATAAGATATAGCAGCTGCACGATATAAGGCAAGATCGAAATACAATGTGGATGTTTTATAATCCTTCAATTCCAACTTTTCTCTACAAGCATCAATGACTTCTGAAGCCTCCTTTACTTTTGCACTCGTTGGATGTGCATCAATAAAAGATTGCATTAATTGCATTGCTCTATTGGTGGTTGTTTGATCTAATTCAGCTTTTGGAGAACGCTTAAAATAAGTATATGCCCTCATGAATTCTACTTCTTCCACTTTTGGAGAATTAGGGAAATACTCAATAAAAGTTTTATAAATATTCTCTGCATTCTCATAATCCTTATCGTAATAATAAGAATTCGCATACATTAAATATAATTCCTCATAACGAGGCGTTCCTTTTACGAACTGAATAACTGATTCAAAGAGCTGTTGTGCGTTGGTGTATTTCTTTTCTGCATAATATTTTTCTGCCATTTTAACTTTATAGTCCGTGTCCTTGTTCTTCAAAACTTTTTGGAACTTTGAAGTACAAGCACTCAAACTCAAAACCAGACAAAAAAATAGGATGATTCTATTCATACAGGGTGGCAAAATTAACTAATAATCCCCAATTTAGGACGAAAAAGATTGCGAATAAAGGCTTTGACGTTAAGAAATAGCTAAAACCTGCTTGATAGTCAGTTATTTACCAAAAAGCCCCGCAAAAGAGGGGCTGAAAAAATCATTAGCGGTTTTTTTTAGCCTTTATATTACCATAAAAGGTGATAAAAAAACAAAAGCCCCGCTATTGCGGGGCTTTTGTAAGATATCATTCGGATTCTATCCTTCTTTCTTTTCGTCTAATTTCGCTTTGATTTCTGCTAAAGCACCTAAATCACCTAAGGTAGATTTCTCTACTTTAGCTTGAACTGCTTTAACTGCTTTTTTAGTGTTATCACTATCCGCTTTTGCTTCTTTCTTAGCTACTTCTTTTTCTTCTTGGATATTTTGCTCCCAAATTCTCGCATGAGACACTACGATACGCTTTTCATTACGATCGAATTCGATCACCATGAATTGTGCAGTTTCTTCGGCTTGAACTTGTTTGCCATCTTCTTTAGCTAAGTGACGGTTAGGTGCGAAACCTTCTAAACCATAAGGCATTTGTACGATAGCACCTTTTTCATCCTTACGGCTGATGGTACCATCATGAATAGATCCAATTGCAAAAGTTGCTTCTAATGCATTCCAAGGATCTTCTTCTAATTGCTTATGACCTAATTGTAA
>CAMBDE010000091.1 GCA_945865295.1 Chitinophaga pinensis
CTGATTTTTTTGGTTGAACGGTGCCAGCTTTCGATGCCACTTACTGCATGTAAAAATATAAGGACCACGGTTGGGGCATCAATCGGCTTGATTTCCTTATTCCTAATCCCTTCTTCAATAATTGCAGCCAACCTTTTACGATATACCCTTCTTTGATTTTGGTAATTGGATAAATAGGGATCAGAAAGGTGTTTCCATTCTCTATCGCTTACATATACTTCCTCATATTGATGAATCATCTCTACGATATGGAATCGTAGGATCTTCTCCATTTTTTTTAATGAACTAATTTCTTCTGATTCTATTTCATCAATTTTTAATACAAAACGATTGGCTACATTGAATACCAATTCATGCAATAACTCACTTTTAGATTTGATATGATTGTACAAACTGGCAGCTTCCACACCAACAGCCTCTGCTAAATCGCGCATACTTGCCGCTTTATAGCCCTTTTCTCTAAAAAGGGTAGCCGCTTTACGCACAATCACGTCTTTTCTGGACCCGTTTTTTTCTGTTTTGATTCTAGCCATGATGTTATTTTGTGCGTTGATTAGCACAAAATTATCGAATAAATACCAAGGTTTTGGTTAATTTTTGATTAATTATTGAATTTTGTTAGTTTTTTGGTAATCAACTAGTTGCATTCATAGATATACTTCGATTTAGAATGCTTTGGGATAGAAGGCTTAAAAACCGTAGTTTCGCAACTGAAAATCAAAAAAATACACATGTCTTTAGTAGTCGTTGGATCTATGGCTTTTGATGCCATTGAAACCCCTTTTGGGAAAAGTGATAAAATTATTGGTGGTGCAGCAACTTATATTGCATGGTGCGCTTCTAATTTTACCACAGTGAAGCAAATTTCGGTGGTTGGTGGAGATTTCCCCCAAGCACAATTAGATGCTTTGACTGCAAGAGGTGTCATTTTGGAAGGTGTGCAAATTAAAAAAGATGAAAAAACTTTTTTTTGGAGCGGTAAATATCATTTAGATATGAATACGCGTGATACTTTGGAAACACAATTAAATGTATTGGAAAATTTCCAACCAGTTGTGCCAGAAAGTTATCAGGATTGTGAAATTCTAATGTTAGGAAATTTGGTACCTGCTGTACAAAGTAGTGTGATCAAACAAATGAGAAATAGACCAAAATTAATCGTGATGGATACGATGAATTTTTGGATGGAAATTATGATGGATGATTTGAAGCATACGATTAGTTTAGTAGACGTTTTAATGGTAAACGATAGTGAAGCAAGACAATTGAGTGGTGAGTATAGCTTGGTAAAAGCAGCAAAAAAAATAATGGAGATGGGTCCAAAATATGTGATAATCAAAAAAGGTGAACACGGTGCTTTATTGTTCCATGAAAATCAAGTCTTCTTTGCACCTGCATTACCATTAGAAGAAGTTTTTGATCCAACTGGTGCTGGTGATACCTTTGCTGGTGGATTTGTAGCACATTTGGCAAAAACAAAAGACATTTCGTTTGAGAACATGAAGACTGCAATTATTTTAGGAAGCGCAATGGCAAGTTTTTGTGTAGAGAAGTTTGGTACAGAGCGTTTGACAGAGATTAGTGTAGAAGATATCAAAGAACGTGTTGCATCTTTTGTTCAGTTGGTGAACTTTGATATTGAGTTGATTTAAAATTATTTTTTTTAATTAAGAATATGAAACTTGCAGTCGTTGGTGCCACGGGTTTAGTAGGTACTAAATTATTAGAAGTACTTGCTGAGCGCAATTTCCCTGTGACTGAATTAGTGCCAGTAGCATCTACACGTTCTGTAGGGAAGGAAGTAACTTTTAATAATAAGCGCTACAAAGTGTTGAGCATGGAAGAGGCTATTGCTGCACAACCAACTTTAGCGATTTTTTCTGCAGGCGGAGTAACTTCTTTGGACTGGGCGCCAAAATTTGCAGCTGCTGGTATTCGTGTCATTGACAATTCTTCGGCATGGAGAATGGATCCAACAAAAAAATTAGTGGTACCAGAGGTGAATGCTTCTGTATTAACGAAAGATGATTTTATCATTGCCAATCCTAATTGCTCGACCATACAAATGGTGGTTGCATTGCAACCTTTACATGAAAAATACAAAATCAAAAGAGTTGTTGTAAGTACTTATCAAAGTGTGACTGGAACTGGGAAACAAGCTGTAGATCAATTGTATAAGGAACGCAAAGGCGAAATCGTATCTACCGACCAAATGGCGTATAAATATCCCATCGATTTAAATGTGATTCCTCAGATAGATGTGTTCTTAGAAAATGGATATACAAAAGAAGAAATGAAAATGGTCAATGAGACTTGCAAAATTATGCAGGATGATTCGATTAAGGTAACCGCTACTACCGTGCGTATTCCAGTGGTGGGTGGACATAGTGAAAGTGTGAATGTAGAATTTCATAATGAATATGATTTAAAAGAATTGACCGCTTTGTTGGCAGAAGCGCCTGGCTTAGTGGTTCAACAAGACGATGCTGCGCAATTTTATCCAATGCCATTATGGGCGCATGAGAAAGATGATGTATTTGTGGGCAGATTGCGTAGAGACGAAACGCAGCCAAAAACTTTGAACATGTGGATTGTAAGTGATAACCTACGTAAAGGCGCTGCTACCAATGCAGTTCAGATAGCAGAATACTTAGTGTCAAAGGGAATTATTTAGAAAAGTTATAAGAGTTCTTAATAATTAGTAATAAAGAAATTAAATTTTGAGTAAGAAGACGCGGGCGAGCGTCTGATGAATCTTAAAAAAAATAGCCAAAAATTAAGATTTTGAATCGCTATTTATTAATTCAATGAATTCCGTTTCGGTCAATATTTTTATCGAGGCTATTTTTTTTGCTTTCTCTAATTTGCTTCCAGCATCTTCTCCAACGATTAAATAATTTAACTTACTGCTTACACCACTCAAGATATGTCCGCCTTTTGCTTCTACCATGTCTTCTGCATCTGAACGCTTGAGTTGTGTTAAGGTGCCTGTAAATAAAAAGTTCAATCCTGTAAGTGATCCATCTGTTGCTTGATGATTGGTTTGTTCCACATTCAATCCCAATTGTATTAGAGAATCAATCATTTTGAGTTGAATTGGATCGTGAAAAAACTGAACAATACTACTTGCCACTTTAACACCTATATCTTCGAACTCCAATAATTGTGCTTCGGTGATGCGCGTTAAATCAAGTATATGGTTGATTTTGCTTGCAATTGTTTTAGCAGTCGTCTCTCCAACAAATCGAATCCCTAAAGCATAAATGAATCTATGCAATGGCTGTTGTTTAGAGGCTTCGATTGAAGTTGTTAGGTTGTCAACACTTTTTTTTCCAAATCCTTCCATTTGTCCAATCTGCTCAAAGTTCAAAGTATAAATACCAGGAATGTCTTTTAGTAAACCAAGCTCAAAGAATTTTTTAATATTGGCCTCGCCTAAATTTTTAAGATCCATTGCGTCCTTACTCACAAAATGCGCAATGCGTTCTATAATTTGTGCACTACAATGGAAATGATTACACCTCCATACTGCTTCTGTACTTTCTTTCACTAAGGCGGTAGCACAAACAGGACAACGGGTTGGAAATTGAATCTTTTTTTCAACGCCTGTTCTAAGACTTGCAATGGAATGCACAATTTGTGGTATCACATCACCAGCACGTTCAATAATAACCGTGTCTCCTAAAAGCAAATCCTTTTCAATGATATATTCTTCGTTATGAATTGAAATACTAGATACAGTAACACCTCCAATGGCCACAGGCTTTAATTTAGCTACGGGCGTGACTGCGCCAGTTCTGCCTACTTGAAATTCTACATGCTCCAAAACAGTAGTGGCTTGTCTTGCTTTAAATTTATAGGCAATGGCCCATCTAGGATGGTGCGATGTCATGCCTAATTTTTCTTGTAATGCTAGATCGTTGACCTTCACCACTAAGCCGTCAATCTCATAGGGTAATTGGTCTCTTCCAGATTCAGCAATCGCACAGTAATCAATGACATCTTGTATTTTAGAAACAAGTTGTTTTTCTTTCTCTGGGGATCTAAATCCTATATTCCATAAAAATTCTAAAGTGCCACTATGGGTTTTTAAAAGCGGGTTCACCGTTTTTCCTGGGATAGGTAAAGTATAACTGACATGATAGATGAACGCATCTAAATTTCTTTCTGCCACTTCCTTTGGATCTTTCATTCTTAAACTGCCCGAAGCCGCATTTCTTGGATTGGCAAGGGGTGACTGTTGCTTGGATTTTAATTTATCATTAAAATCATCAAATGCTTTTTTAGTCATAATGACTTCGCCACGAATTTCAATTTGTTGGATGCCATTTTCTGCAAGTGGAATCTGTAAAGGAATGGATCTAATTTGTTTGATATTATTGGTAATGTCTTCTCCTTCTACACCATCTCCTCTGGTACAGGCGCGCACCAAAAGGTCGTTTTCATAAATTAAGGAAATACTAGCGCCGTCAAATTTTGGCTCAACACAATACGTAATGGCATCGAGGCCAGCACTTTCTCTTGCTTTACGATCAAAATCATGGAGGTCCTCTGCATTATAGCTATTCTCTAAGCTTAACATCGGAACCAAATGTGGTACCGTTTCAAAATTGCTATTCAAACTATTGCCCACTCTTTGACTAGGTGAGTCTGGGCTAATCAAAGAATGGTCTGCGGCTTCTATCCTCAATAAGGCTTGAAAGAGTTGGTCATATTCGTAATCACTAATCAAGGGCTCGTTGACTACATAATATTGGTATTCATGAAACTGTAATACCTTTTTTAAAGAAGTTAAATCAATACTTAAAGGAGCTATTAGAAACTGCTTTGTTGTTTGTTGTAATGCTTGTATTTGTGCTTTATCGTACATGGGCGAAAATCTTCGCTAAAGTACAAACTTTAGCGCTTGCAAGCTCATTATTTAATACCTTTATGGACTAAATAATGGTATACTTATGTTGTATTCAATGACAGGTTACGGAAGGGCAGAAATGACATTTAACGACAAAACACTTTTAGTGGAAGTCAAGTCTTTGAACGGAAAGCAATTTGACGTTCGTTTAAACATTCCTTCCTTATTAAAAC
>CAMBDE010000092.1 GCA_945865295.1 Chitinophaga pinensis
GCATTATGGAAAAAGAAGGGTATTTCTAATTATGAAATGACCATGAAAATATCCTGTTATTGTCTTCAAGGAAGAGTTGGTCCGCATCTTATTGTTGTAGAGAATGATAAAATCAAGACAGTGAATAATCTGCCATATGATTCAACTAAAACTGGGCCAATTCTAACCATCAATGAATTATTTGATTTCATAATTATTAGTTTAGCTAAAAATCCCTATCAGCATTCTTTAGATTATAATGAAATCTTTTATTATCCAAAAAATATATATTTTGATTTCAGTAAGCAGATTGCAGATGAAGAAATTGGTTATGAGATTACTTCCTTTAAAGCATTATAATAAAAATATATTCATACCAACAAAGATGATAAAATACTTAGTCGGTTTTTTTATTCTTTTAAACATCTCCTGCAATAAGTCAAATAATACATCAGTAGCTTGCTTTAAAGGCAAGTTAGTGTTGAAAGGGATTTGTATGAATTATGTAATTCAAATAACCGAGGGTGATGTAGATAAGGCATTGTATGAAAGTAGTTGGCAAAATCCATTAACCAATACTACCTATCAAAATGTTTTTGGTTTAGAAAGTATTTGCACTTTTCCATCTACTATAAAAGAAGGGGATGAATTTTATTTTACTATCCCTAAGAATCCAATACCACAAACTTGCGCTCAATGTATGGCATATAGTCCAACTCCAAATAAAATGATTTATATAGAAATCTGTAATAAGTAATCAATCTAACGCAAAAAAACAAAGATCATAAGTTTTTTTGTGTTTACTTTATTGTGTTATGAAAACACCCCTCAAATCGGTTCAAATCGGTCGTTTTCGGTTTTGTGAAAATGAAACTAATTAAAAATCAAGGATTTAGGTTAAATCCTGGGTATTTTGCTACCTGAGGTTTTTTGTCATTTCTTACTGAAAACGAATCTTTAATGCTGTTATTTCTACTGCAGTCAACAAAATAAAAAGTAAATTAGTATCAGCTTAAGATGGATGTTACACGCACTTCCTGATTCAATATTGAAATTACTAATAATATAAATAAATATTTATGCCAATCATTAAAGATTTATTACGGAGCAAAAATAGAAAACTAATTACTGTTTCTAGTTCGGCAAGTATTTTTGATGCTTTAAAAATAATGGCTGAATCAAATATTGGATGTTTAATTGTATTGGAAGGTGAAAGCTATGTAGGTATTTTTACGGAAAGAGATTACGCCCGTAAGATAGTTTTAGAGGGTCGCTCCTCAGATACAACCACTGTGAATGAAATTATGATTTCAGATATACCTATGTTGAATATGAATGATACTATCGAGCTATGTAGTAACTTAATGACTGAAAAAACATTAAGGTATTTACCTGTTTTTGAAAATAATCAGTTGGTGAACGTGATTAGTCAAAGTGATATTATTAAATATACAATAGACGCTCAAAAGTCACTTATTGAACATCTACAGAATTATATGAATTTGAAATAATATTACATTTTAATACGCTCATTTTGAATAACTTAATAATAATAGCACACCCAGATAAAGCAAGTTTCTGTTATAATGGTATTTTTAATACTATCAAAACAACCTTAGATTCAAAAAATGAAACAGTTCATGTTATAGACCTTTACCGTGAAAATATTAATTTTAATTTTGGGGAAGTTAAAATCAAAGAGTATAGAGATCTTATAACTTGGACTGATAGGATTTATTTTATATCACCAGTTTGGTGGTTTAGAACTACACCTGCCTTAGAATCATTCTTTGATCAAATTTTTACACCAGGTTTTGCGTATAAGTTTATACCTATTTCAAAACTATATGGTTATCCAAAACCATTACTTAGTCATAAAAAAGTTAGAACATATCTTACACATGGAGCCCCGGGATTACCCGTATTATTTTTATATCTTAATTCAGTGAAATTAAGGCTAATCATGGGTGTATATTCATTTGTATTTGGTTGGTTTAAAACTAAAACCCGACAATTTTGGAGTGTACCATTTGTGTCTCAGGGAAAAAGAATTACCTATTTAAAAAGAGTTGAAAAAGATATTAAAAGTGATCTTTCATAAACTGTCTGATCTAATTTAATAAAAAGAGACCCCTATTGCTAGTGGTCTCTTTCGTATTTTCCAAACTTAAACTGTACCCCTTATTATTTTTGTGAAGCCGTAAACTCCTCTTTTAATAAAGTAGGATCAAAAAAACGACCTCCACTTATAATTTTGTCATCTTTCCAATAGAAATAGGCATGAACGGGAGTTGTACTTTTATTTTTTGTAAATTTCCCCGTTCCAGACCACATACCCCACCAGCCTGTAGCGGTAACTCCATTTTTGCTAACAAAAGTTCTTATGTTATCGGTTGTTAAACTTATATCACTAAATAACTGATGCGCATTTCGAGTGTCTTGTACAAATGCTACACGACCACCTGGATTTTCTTTAGTTACTCCGTTCTCTTGGTTATTAGAAAATTGATCGCTAAATTTTAATGTATCAGCAACTATTTCATATGCGACACTTGAGTCATTTTTGGTATAAGATTCAAGTAATTCTCTTACTTTAATTGTTTTTGCATCTAAGGAAGTCCAAGTGCCGGTGTCTTTGTCCTCTTCAGAATTTTCAGCTTTTTTTGTTTCTTGGTTTGTACAAGCAAATAATGATGCTGATACAAGAAAACATAATAATATTTTTTTCATACGTGTTGATTTAGAAATAGACCTAGTCCATTTCAATGATTTAAATAGTTGATTAACAAATGATAGTGATTACATGAATTGTAAATAGAGTTGTTGCGTTAGAATTACAACAGAGTGTGTGATTTACTTTTAAAAGGTAAGTCATATATTTTAATATTTAATGTACTCCACCTCATTTAGTAAATTATTATAAACATGACATGATTTTCAGATTCTATTGCGTGAGGAAAACACCCCCTGAAATCGGGTCAAATCGGTCGTTTTCCGTTTTGTGAAAACATAACGCATTACAAATCAACGCCTTTATTTTCTCAAAAAATCTTCATAACCCTGAGGTCCCGGGTTCAAATCCCGGTCTCGCTACATGAAAATCAAGGACTTACGTTAAATCGTGGGTCCTTTGTTGTGTAATGAAAACATCGTTCTAAAACGTATTATTTCAAGTAATTTTATATTCAATTCAGATTATGAGTATTGAGCCAGTTTTAAATAAAGTGCCACTTAAATCATTAGATGAAAAAGTGAATGATTTGAACTATTGGCTAGCTCAACCTGTGATAAAAAGGCTTGAAGCCGTTACATTTTTAATATCACAAACTGTTGATTTAAAAACTACTAGGATGGATAAGACTCATGTTGTAAGAAGAAAACTCAAAGAGTAACATTCTTGATTTAGATGAGATAAAGAAATTAAAATAAATTAAATATTTATTTCATAAGTAGTAGATCTACCTACTCCCTTCATTACAAACACATTCATTTCCGCTAATTCCTGTAAGTCTCTTGTTGCTGTTGCTTTTGAAGTATCTGTTATACTTATATATTTTTTTACATTCATACCACCCTTGAAGCCATTAATACCCTCTTCTAGCATTCTATTAACGACTTTTCTATGACGATCATTAAATTTTTTATCATACTTATCAAAGAATTTCATTTTTTTGATAGTAAACTGTATTGTTTTTTCAGCATCATCCTGTGCAAAAATTATAATAGAAGCAAACCATTCTATCCACTTTGTTATTTCTAATCTTTGTTGAGCATGCTGTAATGCTTTATAATAAGCTGATCTATTTTCCTCAATAGATTTTGAAATACTAAACATAATAGGATTGTCAAATCCTTGGGAAAGTGCTTTTTCTGCGATGGCTCTTCCAATTCTTCCGTTTCCATCTTCAAAAGGGTGTATGGATTCAAAATAAAGATGTGCCACCGCTGCTTTAATTATTGGGGAACTAATTTCACTTTTATTATACCATTCTATAAACAGCTTCATTTCTTTTGATAAGGTTTTAGATGGGGGAGCTTCAAAATGAACCTTAGGGTCAGACGCAGATCCAGAAATTATTTGCATAGGCTCATTTCCTTTTCTCCATTGTCCTGCATTTATTCTTTTGTTATCCCCCATAAGCAGTTTATGCCATTCAAGAATCTTGCTTTCAGTTAGTGGTTGTTTATAAGTATTTCTTACATCAATTAATAATTGACTTAATCCAATTGCATTTTTATCTTTCGGTTCTTGTGAGATATGTAATCCAAGATTTTTTC
The DNA here is from genome assembly GCA_945865295.1 of Chitinophaga pinensis. Lineage (GTDB taxonomy): Bacteria > Bacteroidota > Bacteroidia > Chitinophagales > Chitinophagaceae > Sediminibacterium > Sediminibacterium pinensis_A. The sequence continues at coordinate 4,258 of CAMBDE010000092.1, forward strand.
TAATAGATGACATTACATCTATTCTATTTATTATCTCTCCTTCAATTTCAGATGTTTTAATTGCTTCAGATACCATTATCTCTATAATTGTTTCAGTACTTATGGATTCTGGTAATGCAGAGATGATACCTTTTAGTTCTCCTGCTTTTAACATGAATTTCATTAATTCATTATCTATTGAAGAGCTATCAAATTTAAATTCAGGCCAGTTTTTGTGTTGCCAGTTATACATAATGAGCCGATTTGGTTACTTTATCGGCTCAAATATACAAATAATTTGAGCCGAATAGCATTAATTTGCGGCTCAAAATTATATAAATATCTATTTTACGCTTTGTGTGAGGAAAACACCCCCTCAAATCGACCGAAATCGGTTGATTACGGTTTTGTGAAAACATAACCCTTTACAAATCAACGCCTTCATTTTCTCAAAAAATCTTCATATCCGCCTTCGGCGGACCTGGGTTCAAATCCCGGTCTCGCTTCACAAAAATCAATGACTTACGTTAAATCGTGGAACTCATTAACGTAGTTTAAATCAGAAGTGATTCTAATATTTGCAGCGTGGACATCAACAAACCCATCAGTTCGAACCACCAAAGTCAATTACCTTTTCAAGCAGATTGCTATAGAGACGGGACTTTCAGCGCAAACAAAAAAAGGCAATCTTTTGAAAGATTGCCTTTTAAATAATTGTGTCGAGATGGATACCCCTAATTCTTACCAAATCATGAAGGATTTGGAGCATATTTTAAAT
>CAMBDE010000093.1 GCA_945865295.1 Chitinophaga pinensis
ATTCCACACCTCTGTCATATGTGAAGGATTCACCATCCCAGTTTTCATTCCATTCGTCTACCCAAGTATCATCACCAAAATCGTTGATGGTTTCTGTTCGAATACCACGATGGTTCATATTGATTGTAGTTTGCGACCAACCTTTATTATTGATTTTAAAACGCTTCCCTACAGGCACAGCAATGGTCATAATCACATGCTGGTTTCTGAATTTATCTTTATTCGTGATGGCAATGCCCCTATCTAAGAATAAACTACTATCCTGTTGCATCACAGAGAAATTGATTTTTTCTGCAAGTAAATTTGCTTCACTAATGGACTTGCCATTACTCATGGTCACATATTTAATTTCAAAACTATCTGTCTTAGACTGCACAATTCTAATTTTCAAATTACGCACACGCACCGTATCATCGTTTAAAAATTGAAATGGTTCGATGTTAAACCATCTTTGTTCATAGTATTTCATTTTTGGAGAAGCAGTCACTTCTAAATAATCTACAGCTGGATTTACTAAAGCAATGCTTTTTTCAATAGGTTGGTTGTGCTTAGAAAAACTATTGCCCAAACTGCTAAAGAAATAAAATATACAAACCCACCCAAGTACCCATAAAGCAATAAAACTAGATCTTACCCAAATATTGGAATTCTTGAATCCTGCAATTTTTCGGATAATCGCAGTCACAATGCCAATCACTGGCACCCATATAAAAAATAAGATCGTACCTATAAATGCCCAAGATTGTAAACCGTCTTCTAAAATGAATTTCTTCAATGGCAATAAACCAGTGGTACCAACTCCTAATCCAAATAAAGCAGCAAGTACAGAAATCGTAATAATGCCTAAAACAAAATATACAAATGCTTTCATCAAAATGGTAATGGTTCTTCCTAAGAAATGTAAACAACCCTTTCTTTGATCTAAACCGCCGGCATCCCTATTCGTATTGTTAGCGCTATTAGTATTGGTGTTTTCTGCAGAAGATGCTTGCTTTTTGTCAAAGCTAGTTCCCCAAGTTTTAGCTCTTTTACCAAATCCTTCCAAATCTGTTTGAATCGCATTCTTAATACTATTGATATCCACTTTCTCACCCATCATTTCTAATTTGTCGGCACTCGTTCTTGCTTCTGGCAACACCAACCATAAAATGATGTACACAAAAATGGCACCTGGCATAAAGGTCACATCAAAAAAGTTATTGAAATCGTCAAATTCCCAAAATTGAAATAAATGAAAACGATTCCAATTCACAATTAATAAAATAGTAGGTAATAAAAATAAAACTCTAATAATACCCACTTTCACACCAAAGTATTTAGACATCCCTGCACATACTCCACCAATTACTTTTTTGTCAAGATCTCTAAATAATCTTTTACGAATACCGCCCACTTCTTTTACAGATGTGCTTGGTACGGCTATCCATAATAATAAGTAAGCAAAAAATGAGATGCCAAAAAGCAGGATCCACAAAATTCGAATAATGATTGGATCTAAGTTTAAATAATTCGCAATACCAGAACACACACCACCTAATACTTTATTCTGCTCGTCTCGGTACAATCTTTTTTGATAAGTTTGACCATCAGTGTTTTGTGCATTAGCTTGTGTTTGATTGGATCCAGCATTTGCATTTGTATTGGCTTCAAAGCCATCCTGTGCTTCAAAATCAGCTGGACGACCAATACTTGTAATGATTAAATCAATGTCTTGCTCTGTAATGCAAACAGCGCCTTTTTTAAGACGGTCTTCACATAATTCAGCTACACGACATTCAATGTCATTGATGATTTCATCCTTCCCTTCTTCTTGTTCAAAATAGGTTCTTAGGCTTTCTATATATTGTTTCAAATTTTCATAAGCCATTTCTTCGATAGGAAGAATACGACCTTGGAAATTGATATTAATTACTTTTTTCATTGTCTGATATTTATTGAGCAGCATCTGCTTGGTGAACAATTGGGTTTGCATTTGGTGTGATGATGGTATTCACCGAGGTGGCCATTTCATTCCAAGTTTTTTGTAAGACTTCATAAGCTGCTATTCCAGCTTCCGTCATCACAAAATATTTTCTTGGCGGACCACTGATACTTTCTACCCAACGGTAATTAAGCAAGCCCGCATTTTTTAAACGCGTTAGCAAAGGATACAATGTACCTTCTAGAATATGCAGATTGGCCACTTTCATTTGCTCAACAATATCACTCGGATAAACCTCCCCTTGTTGAATGATGGACAATATGCAAAACTCCAAAACGCCCTTGCGCATCTGACTTTGTGTGTTTTGAATATCCATAACTTTTATTTATCCCGCAAAGCTAAGGAGTTTTAAGGTACTATGCATCACATAGTACCAAGTATTTTACAGTAGTTCATAAAATTAAACGCTAAATAGCTGATTATCAGTATTTAGCGTTTGAAATAAATATTTGAACCTCTCTAATGGGAAGATAATTGGGCTATAAAAAGGATGAAAATCTTTGAATTCTGATAAAATTTGACCAATTGAAGGATAATTGGCTCATAAATTCTCCTAATAAACAACTAGTTCATAAAAATCTTCTGCTTGAAGGTATTGATTGGCCAATGCTTGTAGGTCGGCAGGTTGGATGGTACGAACGGTTTCGATCGTCTTATTAAAATAAGCAATGTCTAAATCGTTCAATAAATAAGTCTTCCAACGATTCATAATTTGGAATGGCCCATCTAGATCCCCTAGTAAGGCACCCAACATATAGTTCTTGACCAATTTTAATTCTGCTTCATCCACCAATTCATTTCTAAGGATGGCCATCTCTTTATACACTTCATCAATCGTTGCCCTGCAGACATCTTTCCCTGCATCGGTACTAATCATCCATGCACATTCTTGTACATGATTCTGCAAATAACTATGTATGCCATATGTGTATCCTTTGTCTTCTCTAATATTGCGCATCAATCTGGATCCAAAAAATCCTCCGAATAGATTATTCAATACTTGTGTCCCAGGAAAATCTGGATGATGTCGATTGGGAAATCTTCTTGCCATTTTGATTGCGCCTTGCACCGAACTCGCATCATTGATAATCGAATATTTTTTTGTAGTTGCTGAAACAATCGGATGATCAAAACTAGGCATTGCTTTTTGGTTCAATGGCAAGCTTCCAATGTACTTGTTCATCAAGCTTTGCATGTTTTTAGGAAACTTACCCGCCATAAATATCACGGCTTTACCATGCTTGTAAAAACGATCATAAAAATTAACAAGATCTTCGCGCGTCAAGTTATTAAAGGCAGCTTCTGTAGAATAAGTCCCATAAGGATGGTCAATACCAAACAAGTATTCATCAATCAATCTATTGGCAATAAAATCACTCTTCTTTAAATTCAACGTCAATCTTTGTAGTTGATTTTGTTGGTAGATTTTTAATTCTTCCTCCGAAAAATTGGACTCTGTTACCAATTCACTCACCACAGGTAATAATGCTTCAAAATGTTTAGTGAGAGTATGTAGATTGATGGCAGCTGTTTCATTGTAACAGGTTCTATTCACATAGGCACCATAAAATTCAAAATAATCATTCAACTCAAAGGCAGTTTTTTGATGCGTGCCATTTTTTAATAAAAAATTAGTGGCAGCAGCAACCCAATTTTTTTCTTCGTAACAATTGCCTGCAAAAAAAACCAAGTCCATCATCATTACTTCTTCTGCACCTCCTTCATAACTGTATACTTCTACTCCATTGTCTAAAGTAAAATGCTGGTAGGGTTTTAATTGAATATCAAAATCAACGGCATCCTTAATCAACGGTGCTTTAATTCTATCTAATGCCATGTTTTAATTTTTACTGTAATAATATAAAGTGTTTCTGTTCTGATCTTGGAAGATCGCATTTGCAGTAGCTTGTATCTTTTCTGGTGTAACCGCTTGATACTTCTCCAATTCTTGATTCATCATTTCTGCATCGCCCAATAATTCATAATAAGCCAAACTATGCGCGCGATTCATGATACTCATATCCTCAAAACAAATGATACTTTCTGTTTTATTAATTACTTTCTGTACTTCTTTTTGTGGGAGTAATTCATTTTTAATTTTCTCTACTTCTTCTAAGACTGCCTGCTCTGCAACAGACATGCTCACGCCTTTTACCAATTTACCTTCAATCACCAATAAGCCTGGATCTACCGTACCAAAATGATAACAATCAATCGAAGAAAACAATTGTTTCACTTTAATCAATTGCTCATACAATCTTGCAGAAGCGCCACCACCTAAGACTTCGGTAATCAAATCTGTCTCATGGTAACCTGCATCAAACCTGCCACCCATATGCCATGTCATCATCAACATATCCATGGGTACATCCGCATGCACTTCCAATGACCTCATTTTTTCTTGCACCGGTTCCATTGGTAAATTTCTTTCATACGCTTCGCCTGCAGGAATCGGACCAAACCATTTTTCCGCCAATGTTTTCACTTGCTCCGTGGTGGTATTTCCTGTTACAACAAGGATCGCATTATTGGGTCTGTAAAATTTAAAAAAGAAATCTTTTACATCTTGCATTTTCGCATTTTCCACATGGGATAATTCAGCACCAATCGTCATCCATCTATAAGGATGATTGGTGTATGCGAGTGCACGCATTTTATGCCATGCATCCCCATATGGTTTATTGATATAGTGTTCTTTAAATTCTTCACAAACCACTTTTCTTTGCACTTCTAAACTCTTCTCACTAAAGGCAAGTGATAACATACGATCACTCTCTAACCAAAAAGCAGTTTCTATATTTTCGGCAGGTATTTGACAATAATAATTGGTCAAATCATTGGTAGTATAGGCATTGTTTTCTCCACCGGCTCTTTGTAAAGGTTCATCATACACAGGTATGTTCACACTGCCGCCAAACATCAAGTGCTCAAAAAGGTGCGCGAACCCAGTCTGTGCAGGATTT
>CAMBDE010000094.1 GCA_945865295.1 Chitinophaga pinensis
GCCAATAAATCAGTGATATCATCCTTACCTAACTGCGCACTCACCAAAGCCTTTTCTGCCATTTCTAGCACGATATTATTGCCATATGGGGTAGAGGCAATCTTGCCATAATCCTTGCCAATAAATTGGGTCAAGGTATAAGGGAATCCTTTTTGATCGGCACCCAAAGGTGTAGATTCATATGCGTTGATATCACCATCACAATTCGCTTCATAAACTGATTTAGCTAAACTTAAGTTCCAACCTTTAGTATAGAAGCTGTCTACTCTATGTTGACTATTGTATTCGCTTACCCAATTTGGTAATTTTTTGCCATAATAGCTAGAGCTAATAAAATTCCCCGATTTACTATCATACCAAAAAGCACCATCAGCGCTATGACCAGCAGGGATGATAGCACCTCTATCTTTGATGGAGATACCGTATACTTTGCTTTTAAAATTATTAGCCAACTTGATCTCATCTCCAAGTGTCGTAGTCCAAACATTTACTGGGCTCATTTTGCCAGCGGCACTACCTTCTACACCAACTGAAACAACAGTTGGATCCTCTACACAATAAACATTCTTTTGCTGATAGTTATCATACCATTGATTGCCTGTAATGCCATGCAATGCAGGAGTGGAGCCAGTGTAAACTGCAGCATGTCCACATGCGGTAACCGTTGGCACGTAAGGAATTAAGTTATTATTACAACTGGCACCCTCATTTACAAAGCGTAAAAAGCCTTGTTGGGAGGTAAAATAGGCTTTAAATTGATTGATATAATCCCAGCGCATTTGATCCACCATAATGCCTACAACTAGTTTAGGTTTGCTTGAAGTGCTTGATGGGGTTGATTTTGGTGCTTGTGCATTGCTTGTAAAGGACAAGATCAAAAAACAAAAAAGGGATAAAATACGCATTTTATAAGATTTAGAACTGCAAAATACGAATAATTAAAACCTATATAAACTAAAAAATTATTAAATTTGCAAGTATAATTAAATAGCTATGGCAGATATATTTGAGAGGCTGATTAAAAATTACGGACCAATTGGTCAACACCGTGAAAGAGCGCACGGTTATTTTGCATTTCCTAAATTAGAAGGCGAAATAGGCTCTAAGATGAAATTTAGAGGACAAGAAATGATTGTGTGGAGTTTAAACAATTATTTAGGTTTAGCGAATCATCCAGAAGTGCGCAAGGCAGATGCTGATGGATCAGCTCAATACGGTTTAGCCTTACCAATGGGTGCGAGAATGATGAGTGGAAATAGTGATTTACACGAACAATTAGAAAAAGAATTAGCAGCATTTGTACATAAGGAAGATTCGATCTTAATGAATTATGGATACCAAGGGATCATGAGTGCAATTGATGCCATTTGTGGCCGCCATGATGTTGTGGTGTATGATGCGGAATGTCATGCATGTATTATTGATGGTTTAAGAATGATTCCTGGTCACCGATTTGTTTTTAAACACAATGATGTGGAAGATTGTGAGAAACAATTACATAGAGCACAAGCATTGGTAGACAAACAACAATCAGGTGGGGTATTGGTGATTACAGAAGGTGTATTTGGTATGGCAGGTGATCAAGGTTGTATAAAAGAGATTGCTGCATTGAAAAAGAAAGTTCCATTCCGTTTATTAGTAGATGATGCACACGGGTTTGGTACATTAGGCGAAACTGGTGCAGGTGCAGGAGAAGCGCAAGGTTGTCAAGATGAGATTGATTTATACTTCTCTACATTTGCTAAGAGTATGGCATCGATTGGTGCGTTCATGGCAGGACCGAGAACCATCATTGATTATATCCGTTATAATATTCGTTCTCAAATCTTCGCAAAAAGTTTACCAATGCCCTATGTGGTTGGTAACTTAAAGCGTTTAGAATTATTAAGATCTAAGCCAGAATTGAAAGCAAATTTGTGGAAGAATGCATTGGCATTACAAAAAGGATTGAAAGAAAGAGGATTTGATATTGGTAAAACCGACTCTGTAGTGACGCCAGTGTATATGAAAGGTGGAGTAGAAGAAGCAACAGCAATGGTGATGGATATCAGAGAGAATTACAAAATTTTCTGTTCTATTGTGGTGTATCCTGTCATTCCAAAAGGGCATATCATTTACAGATTGATTCCTACCGCAGTGCATACACAGGAGGAGATAGATTTGACATTAAAAGCATTTAGTGAGACCAAAGCAAAGTTGGATGCAGGTGCGTATAAAGCGGCTGAAATCCCAGACATGGCCAATAAATAAAAATGAATCCTTTATAATTAAATGTATTTGAATACAAAATGAGTCTCCCAAAAAGAGGCTCATTTTTTTAATTAAAGTAATCTATCTCGTCTTGTTCTTTTTTAAGTTTTTCAATACTTACGTTCAATTCGAATCCGATCAATAAAATAAGGGCATTGATATAAATTAAGGTCATCACCACAAGTACGGTTCCTATGGAGCCATAAATTTTACTATAGCTACCAAAATTATTGACCCAGTAAGAAAATCCTAAGGTCGTCACTAACATTAATGTAGTTGATAAGATGGCACCTGGGGAAAGTAGGGCCCATTTTTCTTTTACGTGTGGCGCAAATTTGTAAATAAAAGCATTGCCATAAAATAAAAGCAACACAATGATACCCCATCTAATACTATTCCAATAAGGCAAGATTGTTTTTCTTTTAATGTCAAATACTTCTCTTAAGAGGGTCGTCAATTGATCCTGTCCAATCAACACTAGTAGGCTTGCAAAAACAAGTAACATTAAAATTAATGTTAAACGAAGCGCCCTCATTCTTTGATGCAGAAAGAAGGGCCTATTTTGCATAATGGATTTATCAAAACTTCTAATGATGCCTGTCATAGCATTGGAAGCGTAAAATAATAATAATAGGAAACCAAAGGAGAAGATACCAACATGTTGACTTAATAAATCATTGATGATGTCCAGAATAAATCGGTAGGTACTTGAATTGGGCGAGATATCTTTAAAAATAGAAAGAATCTGTTTTTTTATTTTTAAGCTTTTTGGAAAATAGGGGATGATTGAAAATAAAAATAAGAATCCCGCTGGCAATGCCATAATTAGATTAAAGGAAATGGCGGATGCTCGATCATAGAGTCCAATGGTATTCAATTGCTTGAATAAAAATTGAATCACTTGAAATAAATTCACATCTTGAAATCCGGGAATAATAATACGTTTTGCTTTTTGTTTAGCAAACTGAAATGGGATTAAAAGGTATTGTATTATTTTTTTCAAGTATTGAAAGGGTTATTTATAATTTAATTCGTCAAATCTCAATTTCCATCGTGATTATTTTCCAGCGCTTTTTTAGCTTGGTATTCGTCTAGTTTTTTCTGGTATTCCTTGGCGTATCGATCATGTTCGGCATAGTTATTACTAAAATGATGGTAACCACTAAAGTCTGCTTTTGCGACAAAGTAAATATAATCCGTTTTTGGGGCATCCAATACTAAGTCAATGGTTTTGGATGCTGGGGTGCAAATAGGGCCAGGAGGCAGGCCTTTGATACGGTAAGTATTATAAGGAGAGGCGTTGGATAAATATTTTTCATAAATACGTGTGATGGTAAAATCTTGCATCGCGTATTTGATGGTTGGACATGCTTGCAAAGGCATTTGCTTTTCTAATCTATTTTGGTAAACACTTGCAATTAAGGATTTATCTGAGTCAAAATTGGTTTCTTCTTCCACAATAGAAGCCAAAGTATAGATTTGATTTTGACTCATGCCTTTGCTTGCTGCTTTTTGAATACGGTTGTTTTGACTCCAAAAATAAATTTGCGCCTTTTGTAATTTGCTTAAAATTTGAGTCATTGAACTACTCCAATAATATTCGTAGGTATTGGGTATGAGCAAAGCAAAGAATTGAGTGGTATCTGTATTAAAAGCTTGTAAAGAATCATTACTACTTAAAAAGGTCATCACTGCTGCACTGTCTCTATCGAAAGCCTTTGCGATTAGTTTAGCCAATTCCCCTTTTGTGCGTACTTTATTCAATACCAATTTTACCGTCGCTTGTTGATTGTTTCTTAACATCCTTATGAGATCAAGCACACTGGTTTTCTTTTTCACAAGGAATCTTCCAGCTTTGATTTTGTCTTGGACTTTCAATGCTTTTGCAAATAGTAAAAAACTCGTTTTTTCGAAGATGATTTTTTTTGCAACCAAACTATCTGCAAGTTGATTCAAACCTTCATTCCTATATTCAAAATAGACTTGCTCTTGGTTAAAACGCGTACTCTTAAAAAATACAATAAAGAAAATATAAAATACAATAACACTAATTAGTATTGATAGTAGTTTTTTCATATCATCTAAAATACAAAAAAAATCCCCACCATTTGGATGGTGGGGAAAAATTATATGTTAACAGAATGTGATCACATTCTAGTTGAATTACTTCTTGTTTGTGTCCATCGCTGCTGGCGGTGGAGCAGTTTGAGTCGCTGGACTTGTTGTAGTGGAAGTATTGACTTTGTCTAATACGCTATTTCCATTGCTAGTACCACCACTCAAGAATAAGGTAGAGGTGATGGCTAATATTGCAATCACTGAGGCAAAAATCCAAGTACCTTTTTCAAGTACATCTGTCGTTTGCTTTACACCCATGAAATTGTTACTTAATCCACCTACATTGGCGTTTAATCCACCACCTTTAGGATTTTGGATCAAAACCATGAATCCCAAGGCAACACAGGCTACTACCACTAATATTAAAAAGAAAGTTATCATTTGTTATTTTTTAAATGTTCTATACGGGATGCAAAATAAACGGATTTTTCAGGAAAAATAAAACTTAATTTTTCATAAGTGGCAATGGCTTTCTTCAAATTCCCTTGTTTTTCCCATATTTCAGCCATGGATTC
>CAMBDE010000095.1 GCA_945865295.1 Chitinophaga pinensis
TGTGATCATAACTTAATGCTAAGTACATCATTGGTAAAATTTTAACTTCACCATTCACCGCCATTGGACGATCTTGGATTTTATGCATCCCTAAAATAGCAGATTGAGGAATATTAATGATGGGCGTACTCATTAAGCTTCCAAATACACCACCATTGGTGATGGTGAAAGTACCACCAGTTAATTCTTCTGCAGTTAACTTACTATCTCTTGCCTTACCTGCTAATTCAATCACTTTTTTCTCGATACCTGCCATGCTTAAGCTCTCCACATTTCTAATCACAGGCACTGTCAAGCCTCTTGGCGTACTTACAGCGATACTAATATCTGCATAGTCATGGTATAACAATTGATCTCCGTCAATGAAAGCATTTACAGTAGGCCACTCAGTTAATGCAATCGAACATGCTTTTGTAAAGAAACTCATGAATCCTAAATTCACACCATGTGCTTCTTTAAACTTATCCTTGTATTGTTTTCTGATCTGCATAATGCCTGTCATATCTACTTCATTGAAAGTAGTTAACATGGCAGTCGTATTTTTTGCCTCAACTAAACGACGGCTAATTGTTTTTCTTAGGTTAGACATTTTCTCTGGACGCACATTGCGAGAGAATAAATCTTGTCCAGCAAATTGAATTTTACCTGGATTATTTAAAGCATCTAATACATCCACTTTTGTAATCTTTCCAGCAAAACCACTCGCTTTAATTTGATTGGTGTCTATTTGTTTATCTGCAATGATTGCCGCTGCAACTGGAGTTGCTTTTACATTATTTGGCACACTGGTTACAGGTGCCGATGACATAGGAGCCGTTGGAGCCTTAGGAGCCGTAGGAGCTGAAGGAGCTGCAGGTGCAGGTTTTGACGCTTCGCCAGCTGGCTTAGTAGCTGTCTCATTGATATCTGCTAAAATAGCACCAATTAAAATGCTATCTCCTTCTTTTGCTTTATGATGCAAAGTGCCCGCTTGTTCAGCATTCACTTCGAAAGTTGCTTTTTCACTCTCTAATTCAGCAATTACTTCGTCGCGATCTACCCAAGCGCCTTCTGGCTTAGTCCACTTTAACAAAGTTACTTCTGTGATAGATTCTCCTACTGTAGGTACTTTAATGGAAATCATGTTTTAATATTTTAGATAGAAAACGCAGTTGTTATTATTTCATTTTGTTCTTTCGCATGCACTTTAGCATAACCAGTTGCTGTAGCAGCACTTGCTTGTCTACTAATGACACCATATTTAATCGCCTTTAAATTCATTTGCAAGAAACTTGCAGCGCCCATATTCAAAGGTTCTTCTTGTACCCAGAACCAAATTGCTTTTCCATATTTTTGGTGCAATGCCGTAATCTGTTGAACAGGCAATGGATACAATTGTTCTAAACGTACAATAGCGATATCTGTTCTTTGTTCTGTTTTTTGTCTTTCTGCCATTTCGTAATAAATCTTACCAGAACAGAACAATACTTTTTTAACATCCTCCACTTTTTGAATAAATGTATCGTCAATCACTTCTTTGAATCTACCATTTGTTAAATCTGTCATCGGACTAAATGTGGCGGGGCTTCTTAAATTCGCTTTTGGAGAGAAGTTGATCATTGGTTTTCTGAATGACCAAGTTAATTGTCTTCTCAATGCATGGAATAAATTAGCAGCAGTGGTCACATTGGTGATGATCATATTGTGCTCTGCACATAATTGTAAATAACGCTCTAATCTTGCGCTGCTATGTTCTGGTCCCTGCCCTTCGTATCCATGTGGCAATAACATAACTACCCCATTTTGACGTTGCCATTTTTGTTCACCAGCTGCAATGAATTGGTCGATGATTGTTTGTGCACCATTTGAGAAATCACCAAACTGTGCTTCCCAAACTACCAATGCATCGACATTGGCTAACGCATAACCATATTCAAATCCAAGTACACCATATTCGCTCAATAAGGAGTTGTAAATTCTAAATGGCTGTTGTCCTTCTGCAACCTGATTCAACCGATTGAATTGTTCGTTGGTATTTTCATCCACTAAAACAGCATGACGATGACTAAACGTACCTCGCTTCACATCCTGTCCACTCATACGAACTGTTTTGCCTTCTGCTAATAAAGAAGCATACGCCATTAATTCACCGGTTGCCCAATCTATCTTTTTCTCTGTCTCGTATAATTTGATTTTCTCTTGAATTAATTTGTCCACTTTTTTCAATGGTGTAAAACTCGAAGGCCATTTCATTAAAGCATCAAAAATAGATTTCGCTTTATCAGCAGTAATGGAAGTATCTGGTGAACTAATAAAATCTTCGTTTGTTGCTTTACGCATTGCTTTCCATGCCAATTCAGGTGCTTGGTATTTATAGGGCAATGGATGTTGTTTCAACTCATCTAATCTTGCTTGAAGATCAGACCAGAATTTCTTTTCCATTTCCTTTGCTAATTCCTGTGCACTTACTTCCCCATTTTGTAAAAGGAATTCAGCATAAGTTTCCCTTGGATTCTTATGTTGCTCAATTAAACTATACAATTGAGGTTGGGTATATTTTGGATCATCTCCTTCATTGTGGCCGTGTTTTCTATAACAAACCATGTCAATGAAAATATCGTTCTTGAATAACTGTCTGTAAGTTGTTGCAATCTGAACCGCTTTCACCACTGCTTCGGCATCATCTCCATTCACATGTATTACAGGCGCTTGAATCATTGCAGCAATGGAGGTACAATAGTTCGCACTTCTTGCATCATCAAAATCTGTTGTGAATCCAATTTGATTGTTAATCACAAAGTGGATTGTACCGCCTGTCTTGTAGCCATTCAATTGGCACATCTGTAAAATTTCATACACAATACCTTGTCCAGCCACTGAGGCATCTCCATGAATTAGAATTGGCAATATTTTGGATACATCAGAATTATACAATACATCCGATTTAGCTCTAGCAAATCCTAAAACAACTGGATCTACTGCTTCTAAATGCGATGGATTAGGCATCAATTTTAGATTCACTTTTTTATTATTGAAAGTGGTCACTTCAGAAGAGAAGCCCATATGGTATTTCACATCACCGCTACCCATGGTTTGATCCAACACTGCAGTACCTTCAAATTCACTAAAAATTTCTTCGTAGGTTTTATCCATAATATTTGCTAGCACATTCAATCTTCCACGATGTGCCATACCAATTACCACTTCTTCTACACCATGCTCTGCTGCAGTATTAATGATTGCATCCAAAGCAGCAATCGTAGACTCACCGCCTTCTAAAGAGAAACGCTTTTGTCCAATGTATTTTGTGTGTAGGAATTTTTCAAAAATTACCCCTTGGTTTAATTTTTCAAGGATGTGTTTTTTTTGATCTAGAGGAATTGGCTGAGCAAATTTATTTTCAAATTCATTGGTTAACCAGTCGATTACTTTTTGATCAGAGATATATTTAAACTCAATGCCTAAACTGTGCGCATAGGTTTTTTGAAGATGTGTAAGAATATTTTTTAAGGTCGTTGCCCCTAAGCCTATGATGGATCCTACTTGAAATGTTTTATCTAAATCTGCCTCTGTCAATTCAAAGCAGGCTAAATCTAAATTAGCACCTCTGTCTTTTCTTGTACGAATAGGATTGGTCGTTGCAATTAAATGTCCCTTATTTCTATAACCCAATATCAAACGGTACACTTTGATTTCATTCGCCCAATCCGAACTCAGATTGGATACAGAGGAGGGTGCGCTTTGAGCTGGTGCTGCTGTCCCGTTTTGTAAGGCGAAATCGAAACCTTCAAAAAACTTAATGATATCTGGGTCTACTGATGCTGGATCAGTTAAAAATTGTTGGTACAAACCTTCTATAAAGGCTGGATGGGAATTGGTGATGTAGGTGAAATCCTTCATTGTATATCCTTTCGTTTATTTGTCGAACAAGGTTCACAAATATCGGTTTAAATCATTGATTAATAAAGTAAAATGCGCTAAAAATCTCGGTAAAATTTTGATCAACTACCCCCGTATTTTGTGTGATTTTGGAGATATTCCTATATTTATACGCAAATAGATCAAAAATGAGATTTTGGATTCATTTCAACTAACTGATATTCAATTACTTATACTCAATTTTTATTTTTTTTAATTTTAATTTTTAATATTTGCACAAGTCCCTTACCTTTGCCCTCCTGAAAATTAATTAGTACATGGCAAATCATTCGGCAACAAAAAAAGATGTAAGACAAGCAACTAAACGTCGCGATAGAAACCGT
>CAMBDE010000096.1 GCA_945865295.1 Chitinophaga pinensis
CAACATAAATCACCATGTAAAGGTGGTATCCGATTTAGCCTTGCTGTAAATCAAGATGAAGTGATGGCATTGGCTGCTTTGATGACCTACAAATGCGCTATTGTGAATGTGCCATTTGGAGGAGCGAAGGGTGGTATTAAAATTAGCCCAAGATCTTTAAGCACCTATGAATTAGAAAAAATAACTAGAAGATATACTTCTGAATTAGTGAAGAAAAATTTTATTGGTCCTGGTATCGATGTGCCTGCACCTGATTATGGAACCGGCGAAAGAGAAATGGCTTGGATTGTGGATACCTATCAATCATTGAAGCCAGGTGAAATTGATGCAGCCGGTTGTGTGACAGGAAAACCAGTATCATTGGGCGGTGTGAGAGGACGTAAAGAAGCCACTGGATTGGGTGTTTTTTATGGCGTGAGAGAAGTTTGTTTGATGGAAGATGTGATGAAGAAATTAGGGTTAACAATTGGTATTGAGAATAAGCGCGTGATTGTACAAGGCTTAGGAAATGTGGGTTATTACTCTGCAAAATTCTTTAGATCACATGGTGCTAAAGTCATTGCAATCGCTGAATTTGAAGGGGCTATTTACTGTGCAGATGGGTTAGATGAAGAAGCCGTATTCCAACACAGAAAAACCACAGGTAGTATCTTGAATTTTCCAGGAGCAACCAATATTGAAAAGAGTTCAGATGCATTGGAAATGGAATGTGATATTTTAATTCCTGCAGCCTTAGAAAATGTCATTGATAAAAACAATGCACCAAAAATTAAAGCTAAGATGATTGGTGAAGCTGCAAATGGACCTTTAACACCAGAAGCGGATGAAATTTTAACAAAGAAAGGGGTCTTAGTTATTCCAGATATGTATTTGAATGCAGGTGGTGTAACTGTATCTTATTTTGAGTGGTTAAAAAACTTAAGCCACGTTAGATATGGTCGTTTAGAAAAGCGTTTTACAGAAAATGCAAACATCAATCTCATCAATCAAATGGAAGAGTTGACTGGTAAAAAAGTAAGTCCTACAGAAAGAGCAGTGATTGCACACGGTCCAGATGAAATTGACTTAGTGCATAGTGGATTGGAAGAAACGATGATTAATGCAACAAGAGAAATTATGGATATATGGAATGCAAATCCATCTATACCAGATATGAGAACTGCAGCTTATGTTTGTGCAATCAATAAAGTAGCACACTCTTATACGGAACTTGGTATTTTCCCTTAATCTTTTTAAAGGTTAGGGTCCACATAATTGGGGAACTGTTGCAACATATGCAGGTTCCCCATTTTTATTTCAGCTCCAATTGTGGTAGGTCCGTTGGATGCGATTAAATAAGTGGCTTCCAATACTTGTTGGTATTGTAACAACTGAAGAATGGTTTTTTCGTTAAGTAGGGTATTTGCTTCCTTACATTCAATAATCATCCATGGTTTTGTCCCACGATATACAAGGATGTCAAATCTTTTAGTGAGTGCTCCTAATTGTATTTTTTTTTCAATCGCAATAAGTTCAATAGGGTAATTGCAAACTTGTATCAGGTATTGTAACATGTTTTGTCTAACCCATTCTTCTGGGGTCAATACAACCCATTTTTTCCTACAAGGGTCAAAGATTTGATCTTTTCCACCAATTGATTGGACTTTAAAGTCATATGAAGGGAAATCAACTAAAATCATGAATTAGAAAAAATATGGTATTTTTATAGTGTCGTCGATCAAAGATAAGCTTATGAAAACAAAAGAAGAAATTGTAGAAAACTGGTTACCAAGGTATACTGGAGCGAGTTTAGATCAATTTGGCAAGTATATCCTATTGACCAATTTCAGCAATTATGTAAAGATGTTTGCAGAAAGACATCATGTTGAAATCATTGGTTTAGATCGTCCTATGCAATGCGCCACAGCAGAAGGGATTACCATTATTAATTTTGGAATGGGTAGCCCTGGTGCTGCAACTGTGATGGATTTATTAACTGCAATACAACCGGAAGCAGTTTTATTCTTAGGAAAATGCGGAGGATTAAAGAAAAGAAATAAAGTAGGGGATTTAATATTACCCATTGCTGCATTAAGAGGAGAGGGTACTTCCAATGATTATTTTCCACCAGAAGTGCCAGCATTACCTGCCTTTGCTTTACAAAAAGCAATTTCAACAACCATTAGAGATAACAATGTAGATTATTGGACTGGTACGGTTTATACGACCAACCGAAGAGTCTGGGAGCATGATGAAGAATTTAAAAACTACTTGACTAAAGTAAGGGCTTATGCCATTGATATGGAAACTGCTACCATCTTTACAGTAGGATTTTATAATAAGATTCCAACAGGTGCTTTATTGTTGGTGAGTGATTCTCCAATGGTACCTGAGGGCGTAAAAACAGAAGCCAGCGATAGTATCGTCACTGCAGAATTTGTAGAGCGTCATTTGTCTATTGGGATTGAATCATTGAAACAATTGATCAACGACGGATTGACCGTGAGACATCTACAATTTTAAAAGGACTTTACATTTTGAATTAGTCTTTCCACAAAAATGGAAAAAGAATGTATGCAAGTGCAATAATCATGATGTCAAACCCAACCAATAATCCAACCAGTTGAGGTAAACCATTTTGCACAATATCAGAGAAAGCGATATTGGCAATTTTCATCAACAATAAAAGTTGAGGGATAATCAAAGGAAATCCTAAAATCGCCATGATAGCAGAAGGCTGCTGTGCTTTAGCGGCGATGGCTGCTAAAAAACTAAATACTAAGCTTAAGCTCATTCCACCCAAGCAACTTAGTCCAAAGAATAATAAAATATGTGTTAATGGATTGCCAAGCAAAACCATGAATAACACTAAACTCAATGCACTCATGGTACACATGAGTAGACTATTGAAAATGAGTTTTGAAAATATAAAATTCACAGGACTCACAATAGCGTAAAAATAAAGCATTCTGCCTCTCCCTTCTTGCAAGAAGCTTCTTGCCACAGCATTGATACAAATAAAAAGTAACGTAATCCAGTAAAGCCCATTCCAAACTTTATCTTCTGGTAGGCCCATGGTTAAGTAAATGACAAAAGTAGTCGAAGCTAAATAAATCAAGATCCCAAAAAAAGTATATTGCTGTCTCCATTCAAGTAGCAAGTCTTTTTTTAGTAAGGCGGCGATATGTTTTAGGGATACATTCATGAAGCTAATAGGCTTATTTTGCTGCGCAGATTCTACATCTAGGTTCATAATTATTTTTTTCACCCAACACAACAGTTCCTTCTTCGGCACTAGTTCTGTAAGATACATTGGCTAAATGACCACATTGTACACAAATGGCGTGCAGTTTAGTGATGAAATCGGCAATGGCTAAAAGTTGTGGCATAGGCCCAAATGGCTTACCTAAATAATCCATATCCAAGCCAGCGACAATCACTCTTTTACCTTGCATAACCAATGTTTCACAAACAAGAATAATCCCATGGTTAAAAAACTGTGCTTCGTCAATACCTATCACATCTGCATCTTTAGCAAGTAATAAAATATCATTTACATTCTCAATTGGAATAGAAGGGATGGAGTTGGCATCATGACTCACCACTTTCTCTTTATCAAATCTTGTATCCGTAGCAGGTTTGTATATTGCTACTTTTAAATTTGCGATTTGAGCTCTTTTAAGTCTTCTAATCAATTCTTCGGTTTTGCCACTAAACATACTACCGCAAACGACTTCCAACCAGCCTCTTTTTTCTTTTGAAAAGTTTTGTTCAATAAACATAGACAATATTGCAATTTCTTTTTCGTTCTTAAATAAAATCCTATTTCTTTAATTCCTTCAAAAGTAGACATTCCTATGGAAAGAGTTGCCGCTTTGGTTGAAAAA
>CAMBDE010000097.1 GCA_945865295.1 Chitinophaga pinensis
TTGCACTTACTAAAAAAAGTTACTTAGTCGTGGATCCAGCTATCCAATTTTCATTTCGCATTCACCCTTCTGTAACTAAAACATCAAAAGATAAAATTTTACTTGACGCTTTTATAGTTTTTCTAGATTATATAAAAGAATTAAAGAAAGAAGCTAGAAATTTTGAATTAATAATACAATCCAACCTAACCTATTTTGCAGAAAGTACGACAAAAGCAATGGCACATAGGCTATTACGCACGCCAAAAAATAATAGACAAGGATTAACAATAGATACAATAACGAATGAAATTGGGAAGAAATGTTTACAAATGGACGCGCAATACTACCCATTCAAGATTAGATCTGTTCAAATAGCCCGATTAATTGAAACAATCCCATTACTCAATGAAATGTTTCTGCTTTTTAAAAAAATTTATAAAAAACCAGTTTTTTAAACCTATATTAAAAAATATTTTCTTTAATTTGATACAAGCGCCCTCCGAATTTAGTTTGCATTAGATAATGTAGCAATTTCAATCTAAATTGCCAAAATCTAGATAGAATTGAGTACCCGAAATTAGACTCATACACCATTACATTCTGCTTTAGTGAATCTATGTACTTAAGAGTACTAACTCCAGTATTATCAAACTTTGTAATTGTAAAATTTAAATAGGCATAAGGCTCGTCTTTAATTCTACACATCATATCATAATCCATAGCAATACTATAATTATTGTAAATTCCTAATCGATCATAAACCTCTTTCTTTACAAACCAAGTTGGATGACAAATACTTCTCATCCCTTTATAAATTTGAGTTTTATCAAATGGCTTTCCTATATTTACCCAATTACCTCCCCGATGTAAAATAATATTGCCACTAATCCAATTTGCTGTTGAATTTTTTGATAAGAATAAAACAACATTTTCAATTACTTGGGCAGAAGCATATACATCTCCTGAGTTAAGTAAATGAATGTATCTACCAGTAGCCCTCTCAACTCCTTGATTAAAATTACCAGCGATTCCTTCATTATTAACATTAGCCCATTTTCTGTATTTTGGCTGCGGTTGTTCTTCCAACCATTCTGCAATACTTGAATTAGTAGACCCGTTTATAACCCAATGTTCGTAAGGAAGTACTGATTGATTATCAATTGACGCACAAGTCATTTTTACATCCTCAAAATTATTATAACAAATAGTTACAATCGAAATAGTTAGCATTAGGATTATTTTTAAATAATTTTTATTTATCTCTAGTTAACCAAGATTCATAAATTTCTACAAAAGTGGCTTTTAAGTCTTTGGTAATACCCCAACTAGGATAGTGCATTTTCAATTTGTCTAAATTTGATATATAACAAATGTGATCGCCAATCCTGTTTTCATTTATATATTCATACTTCATTTCTTTTCCTGATATAGAAGAAATTAAATCAAAAGCTTCTAAAATTGATACCGAATTTTCTCTACCACCACCTAAATTATAAACTTCTGCAATTCTTGGTTTATTTATAAACTCATTTATAAAGCATGCAACATCGTATGCATGAATATTATCCCTAACTTGCTTTCCTTTATATCCAAAAATTTTATAAATTTTCTCTTCAAGGTTGCACTTTATTAAATAACTTAGAAAACCATGCAACTCCACTCCACTGTGATTAGGACCAGTTAAACAACCTCCTCTTAAACAACATGTTGGCAAATTAAAATATCTACCATATTCCTGAACCATTATATCTGCCGCTACTTTCGATGCCCCAAACAAAGAGTGTTTTGTTTGATCGATCCTAAACGACTCTCGAATTCCATCATAATCGGCTGCATCTCCATAATCATACCTTTTTTCAGATTCTATTAAATTTAATTCATTAGGAGCATCTCCATAAACTTTGTTTGTGGAGAGATGTACAAATGGAATAGAGAGGCCAGACAATCTAGTAGCTTCTAACATATTAAGTGTACCTACTGCATTTACATCAAAGTCATCAAAAGGCCTTGTAGCTGCTAAGTCATGGCTAGGCTGCGCAGCTGTATGAACAATTGCATCTGGACTTGACTTTTTTACAAAAGAAATAATAGCAGCTCTATCTCTTATATCAATTGGAAAAGAATTAAAATTTTCAAAAGTATTTTTTAATCTAGATATATTCCATGTTGTATCAGCCTTCTCGCCAAAAAAATCTGCTCTCATATTATTATCTATACCTATAACATTCCAGTTTTCCCTAGCAAAAAAACTTACTACCTCACTACCAATTAAGCCTCCCGCGCCTGTAACTATAATATTTTTCATTAGTATATTTTGGAGCAAAGTTAAAACAAATTTTCGGCAGTGATTATATTGAAAAAATATATTTCCAATCATTTTATCTAACTAGATAACAACATTATACATATGGACTGTAATTCTATTTACTTTTACCACATTTACAATATATTTGTAGTATGGGGATTATTCAAAAACAAGGGGTTAAATCATCATTTTTTATCATGATGGGCTTTTTAATTGGAGCCGTTAATCTTTTGGTATTATTCCCCATGTTCTTCTCAAAAAATGACCAAGGACTAGTTCGGGCCATGTTGGATATTGGGGCTACGCTTTCCGTATTTTGTACGCTTGGAACCTTGCCTGTGATTTATAAATTTTATCCCTTTTATAATCATTATTTAGGCCCTAAAAAAAACGAGCTCCCCTTTATCACCTTAATCATTAATTTAATTGGATTTAGTTTACTACTCATCATTGGCTGGCAACAAAAGGATTTTATCATTCGAAAATTGGGAAAATCCCCCAGTTTAGGGCAGTATTTTAATTATGTATATCCTTATACCTTTTTCTTATTAATTTTTTATTGGCTAGAGGCTTTTGCCTGGGGTTTAAGAAAAGGTGTTTATTCCAACTTTTTAAGAGAAACATTAATTCGTATTTTAACAACCCTACTTATTATTGCTTTTGGATTAAAATATATTGACCTTGTTGGCTTTTTAACCTTATTTAGTTTATTGTATGTAATACCTAGCTTACTACTATTGATTAACTTAATTCAATCGAAACAATTTTCATTTAAAAGTTTACAAATCAGCAATGTCACCAAGCGTCTTAAAGGAAAAATGTTCAGCTTTGCATTATTCGTTTTTGCAGGACAGTTTTTTAATTTACTAGCGCGTACCAATGACACTTTTATGATTGTCGGATTGCGAGGATTAAGTGATGCAGGTATTTTTGCGATTGCCACTTACGTTTCAGCTATTTTAGAAATACCCCAACGCAGCTTGAATTCAATCAGCATACCTGTATTAGCCAGTTCCTGGAAGAACAAAGATTTTGCGAACATCAAGCATGTATACCATAAAAGCGTATCTAACCTACTAGCCATAGGGCTATTATTGTTTGGGCTGATTTGGTTAAATACTGACAATTTAATTGCATTTTTAAACTGGGTCAGTCACAAGGAAGCCGGCGGATATGACGCAATTGGTAAACTTATTTTTATATTGGGATTGGCCAAATTAATTGATTTAGCTACAGGTGTGAATAGTCAAATCATTGGTACTTCTAATTTTTGGAAGTTTGATTTTTACACCAACTTATTCTATATACTTTTATCCCTACCGTTAAACTTCTATTTAATAAAAAACTATAACCTCGAAGGGTTGGCATATTCTAATTTAATAGCACT
>CAMBDE010000098.1 GCA_945865295.1 Chitinophaga pinensis
GCCTCTCAAAAACCAGGCGTAGCCTACAAAGCACCGATTGTGGAAGGCGCACCTGGTCATGGTGAAGGACATAATTCTGGACAAGCTGTGATCATTTATGCAGCGATTGCGATGAAAGAATTAATGGAGCGTGAAAAATTACCAGGTACCATTTTAATTTGGCCTGGTATTGCCGAAGAATTAGTTGGAACCAAAGCATGGTATGTGCGTGATGGTTATTTTAAAGATGTGGACGCTTGTATTTTCACACATGTGAGTGGTGATTTTACTTCTAGTTATGGAGACAATGGAGGTAATGGTTTAGTAAGTGTGCGTTTTGATTTTGAAGGAGAAGCCGCACATGCTGCTGGTCAACCATGGAGAGCAAAAAGTGCATTGGACGCAGTAGAATTAATGAATGTAGGATGGAATTTTAAGAGAGAACATCTTAAGCCAACCAATAGATCGCACTACGTGATTGTAGATGGAGGTGATCAACCAAATGTGGTTCCAAGTAAAGCAAGTGTGTGGTACTATTTTAGAGAGCGTACCTATGAGGATATTAAAATGAATTACGAATCAGGTATCAAAATTGCAGAAGGTGCAGCGATGATGACGAATACAAAAATGACGCATCAAATGTTAGGTACTGCATGGCCTGGTCATTTTAACAAGCCGCTTGCAGAAGCCATGTATGCCAATATTAAAAAAGTAGGCATGCCTGTTTGGGATGAAAAAGACATTGCATTAGCGAAGGGCGTTCAAGCCTTGGTAGAAGCGCCAAAGAAAGACCAACAAGGCAATCCAATTGATGGTCTAAAATCTACGATTGATACTTTAAAAGGTTCAGTCGCATTTTCTTGGGGTGGAGGATCAGATGATATTGCAGACATCTCTTGGAACTTGCCAACCATTGTATTAAGGTATCCTGCAAATATTCCTGGAACAAAAGGACACCATTGGGCAGATGCGATTGCAATGGCCACACCTATTGCACATAAGGGATCTTTAGTAGGGGCAGAAGCCACAGCCATGACTTTATTGGATTTGTTTACCAAGCCTAGTTTAGTTGCAGATGCTAAAAAGTATTTTAAGGAAGTACAAACAAAAGAAACTCAGTACATCCCTTTCATTACTAAAAATGATCCTCCTGCAATTCATTTAAATAAAGAAATACAAGGGGCTTATAGAAGCCAACTTGAAAAATTCTATTACGATCCAAGTAAGTTTGGAACTTATTTAGAGCAATTGGGTATTAGTTATCCAACTTTAAAAAAGTAAATTTTAAATTAGAATGATAATATAAAATTTTATATCTAAAAAAAGAGGGAGCAACGCTCCCTCTTTTTTTTATGGATTTTTTTAAATTTATTTTTTACTAGCAATGGCTCCAATCGCGTAAACTAGTTTATCTAAATCCTGAAGTCTAGTATACACATGTGGCGTGATTCTGACACAGCTTACGTTTTCCCAAACAATGCCAACGGTGTGAATTTTATATTTTGAAAACAAGGCACTGTCTAATTCTCCGGGCGTCATGCCATCTACACTCACACCACAAATACCACAAGCAAATTCAGGCTTGAAAGAAGTGTGAATTTTTACTTTAGGTATTGATACCACTTTACTTGCCCAATAATTTTTTAGATAACGAATGCGCTCCTCTTTTCTTTTACTTCCAATCGCGGTATGAAAATTAATGGCTTCTCCAATGCCTTGTTCAATAGGAAAGCTTCTAGTACCAAGGGTTTCAAATTTTCTTATATCAGCACTGTTTGGTTGGTCATTGCATACCAATGGCCATATTTTAGCAATATTTTCTTTCTTAATCCATAGCATACCAGTACCAATTGGGGCAGATAAAAATTTATGTAATGAAGTACCAAAATAATCGCAACCCAATTCTGGCACCTTAAAATCTAGTAGTCCAAAACTATGCGCACCATCTACAATGGTTTCAATACCATATCGTTTTGCCATTGCACATAATTTTTGAACAGGCATAATTTGTCCAATCCAATTAATTACATGTGTGATAAGAATAATTTTAGTCTTTGGCGTGATTGCTTTTTCAAAAGCAGCAACAATTTCATCCTCGTTTTCTATTGGAAATTTAAAATTCAACTGGTTGTATACAATACCATCCCTAGTAATTCTTTGTTTCAAAGCATTGATCATATTCGGGTAATCTTGCTTGGTGCCAATAACTTCGTCACCCGCTTTTAAGTTTAATCCAAAAATGACTGTGTTCAATGCCTCAGTTGCATTTCTGTTAATGGCTACTTCTTCTGGATCTGCGCCTGCAAGTTCCGCTAATTTAAATCTAAGCGGTTCTCTTCCTTGATCCAAAATACGCCACATAAAATAAGACGGCCCTTCATTAGAAAGCGTATTAAATCGTTCAACCGCTTCTTGTACAATCCTTGGACTAGGACTTACCCCTCCGTTATTTAAATTAATGATATTTGGACTAGCCGTATAGCCTTGCTGCACCACGGACCAGTAATCCTCGTCAGTTGCGATTTCGATTGGTGATAAGGCTTGTTTTTTCAAGTTGATATGTTGGAACTCCGCTGCATGCGTCTGATTGAATAAACTATTTGCCGAAAAAGCCCCAGCAGCTAACCCTAATTTTTGAATAAAATTTCTACGATTTGACATAAGCTAGATTTGTACCATCAATTTAATTAAATTATTGACACCAAGTTGTTCAAACTTTAGTAAATTAGAATATTATAATTCACTAAAAAGATCTAGACCATGAACAAATCATACCTAATCGCTTTTTTATCTATTTGTATTACTAATACAATAGTGGCACAAGTTCCAACTGATGTCTATAAAATGGAAGCAGTTTCAAGACCTAAAATCTCACCAGAGGGAAGTTGGATTTTATATAGTCAATCAAAAATTGATGCTGCAAAAGATAGATCGGTGTCCAAATTATACATGATGTCGTCTGACGGAAAAGAGACCATTACACTAACCGAACAAACAAAGGGTGTTGGCAATTACCAATGGAGCCCAGATGGGAAATACATTTCATATTTAACGAAGGGAAGAGATGAGGATAAAGGTTCCCAAATTTTTTTAATGGATCGTCGTGGAGGGGAAGGCGTTCAGCTTTCAGATATTAAAGGGGAGATTAATGATTATGTTTGGTTTAATAACGGTAAAAAAATGATTGTAGTCGTGAAAGATTTTAACTATGCGGATACTGCAAAGTCTAAAATTAGAACACCGTATGAAATGACTAGGTATAAATTCAAACAAGACAACGAGGGTTATTTAGACAATCGTAAAACACATATCTATATATTTGATATGGCAACAAAAAAATTAGATACATTAACAAGCGGAAATTATAATGAGTCGAGTGTTGCTATTAGTGCAGACGATTCTATGATTACTTACGTGAGCAATGTTTCAGAAAATCCTGATAAGAATTCTAATACGGATTTGTTTTTATTAAAATTGACTAAAGGCGCTACACCATTGCAGTTAACGAATTATAAAGGCGCTAACACGAATCCAGTATTTAGCCCAGATAATTCTAAAATTGCATTTTTACAATCTAGTTCAGAAAGAAATTTCGACATGTATGACATTACACAATTAGGTATTTATGATCTTAAATCGAAAACCATATCAATTGTTTCAAAAAATTA
>CAMBDE010000099.1 GCA_945865295.1 Chitinophaga pinensis
TAAGTACTATAACAAAAATGGCTTGTTTATTGCGTTTAAAACGCTTGCCTAAATACAATAATAGGATTCCTGCAATGACCGATAAAATGATCGCTAAAAGGGTAGGCTCTAATAATAAGGTTGCAATGATCAGTATTGAAAAAGATAATAAAATGATAAGTATAATAGGAGGTAGACCCTCTCTATACATGGCAAATATGAATGCGCTGTAGACTAAAGCCAATCCTAATTCATGTTGTCCGATTGATAAAATGGCTGGTATGGCGATCATTGCCCCAGCAATTAAATGGGATTGAATTTTTGAAAAATCAGTTTCAGGTCTTGATATAAATTTAGCTAATGCAAGGGCAGTAAAAACCTTACACAATTCTGCAGGTTGTAAATTAAATCCTCCTGCAATGGGTATCCAGCTTTTGGATCCATTGATTTCTTTTCCAATTAGAAAGGTGGCCAACATCAATAGGAGACCACTAGCAAATAAGATATTGGCTAATGCAGTAAAAACCTTGCTGTCTGTTAATAAAATAAATAGCCCAACAAAGGAACAAAAAATTAAAAAAAAGAACTGTTTACTATAGCTGGTTTTCCCACTTATAAAACTAGTTGCCCAATCGGCATTAGGGTTGTATTCAACCATGAAAATCGCTAAGATACCAATACATGCCATCATCAGGTATAAAACAATTACAGCAAAGTCGGTGCCTTTAGAAAAATTATTATCGTAATTAGAGGTCATAATTTATGGATTGAGCTTTTTCTTTTTATCCGTATTGGGAAGCAAGCTGTCCTTATTCGTTTTATCTGTATTTGGCAATGGGGCAGGAGGGGTTGTATCTTTTGTTTTTGTTTTCACCACACCTTCTGCTAACATCTCCATATCCCAAACGTCTGATAATTCATCGTTATTGTACTCAATAGGGGTGAGATAAGCAGCCTTATTATTTTGAACATACCAGTTTTTAATAGCTTGTGGCATTAAGTCAACTTGAGCAAGGTTATCTGCTTTCAATTGACTTTCTTTTGTGAGTGTATCATTTAAATATTGTTCCATTAACAATCCGCCGATTGGTCCTGCCCAGGTAGATCCATATCCTGCATTTTCTACAATCACTGCAACCGCAATGGTAGGATTGTCTTTTGGTGCAAAGCAAACAAATAAGGAGTGGTTTTTCCCGTGTGGATTTTGCGCTGTTCCAGTTTTAGCGCAATAGTCATGACCAGGTACTTTAATGAATGCAGCTGTTCCATATACCGTCACATCATGCATGCCTTCTTTTATGACATCAAAATATTCCTTTGGGATTTTTGTTATTTTTTGTTTTTTTCTAAAGGGGGCTAATTGTGCCGCTTCTTCTTCGGTCTCGGATTCAATACTATCTACAAAATGGGGTGTATAATAATATCCTCCATTCGCAATGAATGCCATAGAATTAGCTAGTTGTAGCGGTGTTGCGGTCATTCTATCTTGACCAATTCCTAGCGTTAACATATAACAGCTATTCCAGTATCTTGGATTCCCAAAGTCTTTACTGTATTGCGCCGTGTCAGGAATATTCGCTTTGTTTTCACTAGGCAAGTCGATGCCGAGTTTACGACCAAATCCAAATGCATTCATATATTCTTTCCACTTTACATAACCTCCTTTAGCAGATTTGTATTTTGGATTGTCAATAGCCATTCTAAAAACTTGTAAAAAATAAGAGTTACAAGAATAAGCCAATGCCAATTGCAAATTTGCTGCGTGTCCAGCATTATGGTGTTCACATTTTCTTGGGTCACCACAAGCGCCATATAATCCAAAACAATTGTATCCGTAATTTGGTGTAATCAAACCCTCGTCCAATGCAATTAATGCACCTAAAGGTTTAAATGTGGAACCTGGAGGATATTGTCCTTTGATAGCACGATTATAGATAGGTCTAGCCGTATCTAATAGCAACCTGCCAATTGTTTTTCTTCTTTGACTACCTGTTAATAAATTTGGATTGTAGCCTGGACTAGAAGCCATCGCAATCACACCGCCCGTTTTAGGGTTGATCGCAACGGCACTTCCAATTTTATTTTGTAATAATTTTTCTGCAAGTTGTTGCACTTGAACATCCACGCTTGTATATAAATTTTTACCTGCAATGGCAGTTGTATCAAATTCTCCTTTTTCATAGGGGCCTTGAATCTTTCCTTTATTGTCTCTTAAAAAACGCTTAACGCCTCTTTGACCCATCAACACAGTTTCATAATTTTTTTCTAATCCAGTCATGCCTGCATAGTCACCCATTTCATATCCTTCTGATTCATGCTTCTTTAAAAAGTTCACATCTACTTCTGCCACATAACCCAATACATGTGCTGCTGTATTATAAGGATAGTTTCTGATGGAACGTTCTGATAAAGAGAAACCAGGGAATCGGTATAAGTTTTCGTTTAATTGTGCATAAATTTCATTCGTTAAAAATGGCTCAAAGACACCAGCTTTCACCCTAGTATTTCTAATAATCGCTTCAATAATTCGCTTGCTATATTCTGCTTTATCAATCTTTAGTATTTCGCATAATGCTGCTGTATCTACCCCTTTAGCCTCATTAGGAATAACCACCAAGTCATAACTAATGGTATTTTCTAAAAGTGCTCTCTTTTTTCTGTCGTAAATGATACCACGATCTGGGTAAATGATTTTTCTAAAAATGGCGTTATTGTCTGCAGCCAATTTATATTTATTAGAAACAACTTGAAGACTTACTAATTGTCCAACAATCAGAAAAAAAACAGTACCAATAATAATTTGAATAATGACCCCTCTATTCTGATTGTATACTGACATGTTTTATCTTTTTAGCTTCCTTCTGTTCAGTAAGAGTTCTGCAAGTAAAATTAGTAGCATACTCATCCCACTTGTAAAAAATACTTTTCCAATGAAATAACCAAAGTCACCAAATTGTAACCACTCCAATAAAACTAAATAAAAGTGGTGTATAAACGTCATTGCAAAAATGTAAATCATAAAAGGCCCCCATCCCATGGAACCAATACTTGGCTCCTTGGATAATTCCTCCGACACTTGTTGTGCTAATAGAATATTTAAAATAGTTGGTCTAAGGTATCCAATCAATGAAGCTGCTGCTGCATGAAGTCCTGGGGTATTTGTAAACATATCTAAAGTGTACCCAATAACAAACCCCAATAAAGTAGTGGCTATTCTACTGGTACCAAAGGGCAACCAAAGGATAAAAATAAAATACAAATAGGGCGTAATGAATTGATGGATGGGCGGAATTTCATTCAAAATGATAATCTGTATCAACAAGAATAGTATAAATCTTACACTATTTTTTAGAAGATTATTCATTGCCTTCCCCCTTTTGCTCTATATCGGCTTGAGCTTCCATTCTTTTATTTTGAA
>CAMBDE010000100.1 GCA_945865295.1 Chitinophaga pinensis
TTCACAAAACGATATCAGGTTCTTACAACAATTTAAAAGTGTATAGGCACACCGTGATTTAATCATCTATGTTACACAACACCAAGGGTATTGTTTTACGCGTGACCAAATACGGCGATACAAGTGTCATCGCTTCTATCTATACAGAACTTTTTGGCTTGCAACAATACATTGTAAAAGGTGTTAGAACCATTAGTAAAAAAGGGGCAAGTAAGGGTGTGTTTTATCAACCCGGTGCCATCCTGCAAATGGAAGCGTATCATTATCCAATGAAGAGCATGCAGATGGTCAAGGAAGTCAATTGGTCCTATGTGTATCAAAATGTTTATTCGGATGTATTACGCAATGCAGTAGCTACTTATATTGTAGAGATCTTACAGCAAACACTGGAACCCGAACCCCACCCTGAATTATTTTATTTAATCGAGGATACATTTAAACAATTGGATAAAGGAGGCGCCGGATTAGTGAGTAACCTGCCTATTTATTTTTTAATTCATTTAAGTCAAACATTGGGTTTTGGATTACAAGGTGTGTATTCAATAGAAACACCGATACTAGATGTGCATGAAGGGAATTTTGTTGCGAACAAGCCGCTCCATCCTTATTTTTTAGAAGGACTAGAAGCACAAACCGCATCCGCTTTTTTAAGCCTACAATTATACAATGAATTGGAAACGATCCACTTAAACGGAGTGCAAAGAAAAAAAATATTGGAACTATTTCAGCTCTCTTTAAGCTGGCACTATAAAAAATTTAGTGAGATTAAATCACTGCCTATTTTACAAGCAGTGTTGCATTAGTCGTTATCCCTTTTGCTATTTCGATGTCTACGCCAAAGTATGATCAAGATTGCGATGATGCCAAATAAAATAGGAAATTTCATAATGGTAGATTTATACAGTAAGCTACAAAATTTTATGACTAGATGCGTTCAATAATCCATTCACTACGTCAATTCCTTTTATCAATACTACACCAGGTTTTTTTCCTAGCTCAAAACTACCTAAATGCTTGTCCATCTGTAATGCGCGCGCGCCATTGATGGTGGCCCATCCAAGCATTTCGGAAAGAGGAATATCAGGATGATATTGTTGAATTGTTTTTAACTCATCCAAAACATTAAGGCTCCAATTGCTTGCATAGCTATCGGTTCCAACAACAATGTTTGCATTTTCGGAACGGAGTAATTCAACAGGAGGCATGGTTTGTTCAATGTACTGATTTGCGTTAGGACATAAACACCAAAAGGCGTTATCCATTGCAGCATGCACTGCTTGTATGTCTTCGGCCGATGTAAAACTATTGTGCACTAAAATGCCATGATGTGCTTTTTTGAAAATAGGTAAGATAGATTGCAATGAGCTTAATCCTGTCGCCTCAAAAAAATCTAAGTTCACTTTTGTTCTTTCATACATCCCTAAAAAACTTCCGGTCTTGGTTTTAAAAAAATCATTCTCGTCGGTCGTTTCTTGATTGTGCATGCTAATGGTATGGATGCTAAAATGTGCACTTAATAAATTCCATAAATTATTTGTCACCGAATAAGGTGCATGTGGCACAAGGGACGCGCACACACAATTTTCTTGAAATTGTTTTTGGATTTCAAGACCTGCCAATATTTTATCTGCAGCACGTGTTGGATCTAAATCATACAATTCTACAAAACTGTAGTACGCTAGATTGTGTTTTGCTTTTTGAGTTAAGGTATCTAATGTATTAGAAATATCGCCCACCGCAACAATCCCATTTGCCATCATTTCTGCTTCTGCCGAAACAATTGCTTCTTGAATTGCTACAGGTGCTACTTGACGTAAAGCCACAATTTGTTTTACAAATTCTTGTAAGCCAGTATGTGCGGGAATCATCCCCTTCATATGGGATAGTTCCAAATGACAATGCGCATTCACCAACCCTGGACTTAATATGCCTTCAAAATGTTGAATATCATCTCCTGCATCTGAAACAGGCACAATCGCATCTACCGTACCATCCTCTTTTGTGATTAATACTTGGTTGTCACCACTAAGTAATTGATTTCC
Organism: Chitinophaga pinensis; assembly: GCA_945865295.1. Taxonomy (GTDB): domain Bacteria; phylum Bacteroidota; class Bacteroidia; order Chitinophagales; family Chitinophagaceae; genus Sediminibacterium; species Sediminibacterium pinensis_A. The sequence goes on from CAMBDE010000100.1 coordinate 2,043, forward strand.
AGTAAAAAGGAGAGAAGCTTGAAATTTTTGGTACATATTTATTAAATATAATCAAGAATATTATTGCTTGGTTAAACTTTTTAATAAATTCATAGTCTAAAACGCAAATCTACAATTATGAAAAAATACCTAACATTATTTTCTTTTGTATTAATGGCTTTGGCTTGTAATAAGTCTGAAGAACTAACTTTTGATGAAATTGCCTTTAATGATGCAATTGCACTAACTGAAACAACAACCGCTCTTACAGAAACTGTGTTAACTCAAACAACTTCTGCAACACAAACAATGGCTACTGGCGGAGCTAAGTGGACAAAAGAACAAATTAGAACATTTATCAAGAATTGGCTAGCCTTATCTAAGGAAGAGAAAATGAAAAAGTTTCCAACTTTGACTAAGCAGGAGAAAAAAATACTATACATATTTATGTCTTTTCACAAGAAAAAAGTAGCTGCCTAGTTATTTTAAGCCTTGTATTGAAAAAAAGCTTCTAATTCATTAGGAGCTTTTTTATTTATAACTAATTGATAATCAGTACTTATTTAATATCATGTATTTTATGATACAAAAATATAATTGATAATCAGTCACTTACAAAGGCGTGCTTTAAAATAACCTTCAAAAAGCAATGAAAAGCCAAAATCCCTCCTTACCTTTGCCCTCCCTTATAAAGGGGATATTTTATGGCTGACGGGATAGCGCAGCCTCATTAAAACAAAGAATTATGAGTAAACTACATTTCACCACGAAGCACGCCAACGCGGCTACCGTTAAACATGGCTGGTACATTGTTGATGGTACTAATCAAACCGTAGGACGTATTGCTTCAAAAATCGCAGCTGTTCTACGTGGTAAGAACAAAGCTTATTACACTCCTCACGTTGATTGTGGAGATTATGTAATCATCATTAATGCAGAAAAAGTACAATTGACTGGAAACAAATTCCACGATAAACAATACTTGAACTATTCTGGTTACCCAGGTGGTAAGAAGGAAGAAGCTGCAGAAGATCTAATCAAGCGTCGTCCAGAAGTAATTATGGAAAGAGCGGTAAAAGGGATGTTACCTAAAAATCGTTTAGGACGTAAGATGGTTAAAAAATTGTTTGTATATGCTGGTGACAAACACCCTCATACTGCACAACAACCTAAAGAATTTAAA
>CAMBDE010000101.1 GCA_945865295.1 Chitinophaga pinensis
TTCTGTATAGATAGAAGCGATGACACTTGTATCGCCGTATTTGGTCACGCGTAAAACAATACCCTTGGTGTTGTGTAACATAGATGATTAAATCACGGTGTGCCTATACACTTTTAAATTGTTGTAAGAACCTGATATCGTTTTGTGAATATAAACGTAAGTCGTTGACCTGGTATTTTAATTGCGCGATTCTTTCTACACCCATGCCAAACGCAAAGCCAGTATACTTTTCAGGATCGATGCCAAAATTCTCTAACACTTTTGGATGCACCATGCCTGATCCTAATATTTCTACCCAACCGGTATGCTTACAAATATTACAGCCCTTGCCTGCACAAATTTGACAACTGATATCCATCTCGGCACTAGGTTCTGTAAATGGAAAATAACTTGGGCGAAAACGTACTTTCACTTCTTTGCCAAACATCTCTTGTACGAAAAAATAAAGTGTTTGTTTTAAATCTGCGAAGCTTACATTTTCGTCGATATACAATCCTTCTACTTGATGGAAAAAGCAATGCGCTCTTGCAGAAATGGTTTCGTTTCTATACACACGTCCTGGACAGATCACACGAATAGGTGGCTTCTGTGATTCCATCACGCGCGCTTGTGTACTGGATGTATGTGTTCTTAATAACCAGGCAGAATGGTCTGCGGTTTTTTCTTCTACATAAAATGTGTCTTGCATATCACGCGCAGGATGATCTTCGGGCAAGTTCATGGCGCCAAAATTATGCCAATCATCTTCGATCTCTGGTCCTTCTGCAACAGCAAATCCCAATCTTTTAAAAATAGAGACCATTTGATTGCGCACTAAGTTCAATGGATGTCTTGTGCCAACCGGTGTTGGATCTCCTGGTAAACTAAAGTCCATGCCAGTATCAATCGTTGCACTGTCTCCCAATCCTGCTTGTAAGGCTTCAAATTTTTCTTCGGCAACAATTTTAAAAGCATTCAAAATTTGTCCAAATTCCTTTTTTTGATCGTTGGGTACATTTTTCATCTCCCCCATGATTTGCTTTACCAAACCCTTGGTTCCCAAGTATTTAATTCTAAATTCCTCTAAAGCAGTAGCATTGGATGCTTCTGAGGCAGTGATTTCCTTTTTAATGTCTTCTATTTGCTGTAATAGTTGCTCCATACTACGAAGATAAGAAGAAGGCACGAAAGCACCCGATGTGCTGCCTATTTATACCGCAAAAAACCTTACATTTGTTATTCGTTGAAGTAATATATACATGGAGTACAATACAGTAAGAAGCATCATGGGGATGAGAGAGTATGGCCGTCACGTTCAGAGGATGGTGGATCATCTATTAACCATTGAGGATAGCGCAAAAAGATTAGAACAAGCAAAAGTCGTAATTGAGTTGATGGGATTCCTGAATCCACAACTAAAGAATATCGAAGACTATAAGCACAAATTATGGGATCACTTGTTCTTTATGAGTGGCTTTAAATTAGATGTGGAAAGCCCTTATCCGATTCCTACAAAAGAAACCTATAAGCAGAAGCCCGATCCTTTACCTTACCCTCAACGCAAAATCAAATATGCGCACCTTGGTAAGAACTTGGAATTGGTGATTGACAAAGCCATGGCCGAGCAAGATCCTGAAAAGAAAACAGGTTTCGCACATACGATTGCGCATTACATGAAATTAGCTTACAGCAACTGGCATAAAGAATTGGTGCAAGACGATGCTATTCGTAGCGAATTAAATGCCATCACTGGTGGTGAATTAGAATTTAGCAACACACCTTATATCAAACATCGCAATCAAAATTTTGAGCGCGAAGAGTATCGTCCAGCAGGTGGTCGTTGGCAGAACAACCGCAATAGACCTAACACAGGCGGTGGTGGTGGAAGAAATAACAATAACCGCAATTTTAAAAAGCGTTTCTAGTTTTTATAAAGACACGAATAAAAAAATCCCATCCGTTTTACGAGATGGGATTTTTTTAACTACTTATTGATTGTGGGATAGGGTAAAAAAAAATGGTATAAAACCATTTAAATTTATTGATGGTGAATAATGAAATCTGCTAATTCTTTAATTTTGTCTGTATTAATATAGTCCACGCCCCATTGCATAAATTGTTCCCATGCAGCTGGCTTATCTGGACTTGCCCATAAACGAACAGGCTTTCCTAATTGGTGTACTTTATCTATAAACTGCTTCGCCTTATCAATGGATACACTATCAAGGGGCCATATAAACTTATAGCCAATCACTTTATAGTAATCTTCGCTTATTAGTGCGATTCGGGCTAATTGCTTTGGTGTATATTGGATAGATAGCCTTCCGTCAAACCAAATAAAATCCGGATAAACTTCAAATAATGCTGGTGCAGGCATATTCCCTGAAATAATAATTTTAATATTTTTATTACGTGTAAGGCTTGGGTATTTATTGAGCAAAATCACCAATTGATCCAGTGTTTGTTTTGCATCTGTCTTGATGTCAATCAACAGTTGCAGTTTTCTATCAGGTTGATTATAAGCAACTAATGGTTCTAGGTATAAAAATGCTAAGGTGTTGGTAGTTTTTAGGTCCTTCTCATCATGTCCAACTAAGATTTCATTATTGACTAAATGAATATCAGCCTCTATCGACCCAAAGCCTTCGTTATAGGCTAAATGAAACACTTTTTGCTGTGCATAGTCATTGTGAGAATGTGCGTTTTGAGCGGTATACAATTGTCCAATGACTTGATTTACAAGTAGACAGAACAATATGGTGGACATGAAGATTTTCATAATTAAATGTACAAATTATAATAGGATTTGAATTTGAATGATTAAAAAAATGTGGTCAAAATATATCCTTTACAATAAGTTAATACTAGAATGATTTAAATAGTTCTTTCATTAAAATGAAAAGTTCTAATTTGTATTCAAAATATATATTATGCCAGTATTCAACGATTTAAGCCTAGATAAGCAATACCTTATCAATGAATTTGATGGAGATCAAGTTTTATTAGTAGAGCCGATTATGAAAACGGAATCTTGTGTATTAATTTTAATTCACGAAGACGTGGAA